>NZ_JBVCPH010000006.1:0-246520 GCF_057456235.1 Photobacterium sp.
GTCTAATGAATCGAACATTGAAGGAAACTTTCAAACAAGCCTCATTAGTTTGCTCCCCTTGTTGGCAACAGCAAGAATCATATGAAACAACACCAACCGCTTCCTTATAAACAAAAGTTCATGCATCAGAGTCAGCACCAGATATGAGCGCTGTATGGCTTCTTTGCCTGACACGGATTTGCACACTGCGACGAAGTTCACGCTTACCGATACTGGCTCTTAGTTCACCCTTTATTGAATGTAAGCAAAATCGATTCGTTGACACTTTACTGTAAACAAACCTATAAGTGGGACTTCATTTACACAGTAGGGCATAGCTCGACACGTGTAAGCAAACTTATAACTTTGTTTACACCATTAGACACAGTTTACTGGACGATATAGTACTAAGCCTTTTTATCTAGACGAGTCGAAGAGATGACCACCGAGGGGACTTCACACAAAGCAAGAAGAAATCGTTACGTTATGTCAGCTTATAACTAGATGACTTTCCATTAATGAATGCACTAGGGGGGAGTGCTCCTTTAAGTCATCATCGCTCACAAACTCCCATTTATAACCATTACTAGTGATTACTCAGCAATCGATACTTAGGCATTTCAACTACAGTCCATTCGTACTATCTTTCCTATAAGCTGACAACTCATAGTGGGTTTTGGCATTAGCTGTGTTCAAGGATAGAGACGCTAATTGAATGGTGATAAACTCGTAAATGTCGAAAAAACGCGTCGAAATATCTCGTTTTTTATCGGATTGGCTCATTGATGATAAAAAAACCACTGTCATAATTTAACAGTGGCTGCGAGTACCATAATGGTAAAATTTGTTATAACGGTCATCTTTTTCTGCTAGTTTCGATGAGTAATTTTTAACTACAAGGCTGATTATTATTGCATTGACGATCTTTATGTACAGGCTATCAATTATAATATAATTCTGGCAACTCACGGCTTACGTTGTTATTTGAAATACTATAAGATGAGTCAAAGTTTACCTGTTCATTACTATTAACGAACACCAAAACTCTTTCGAAAACACTTCTCTGCATTTACGCTTTGATGACTCGCGCTCATCGATATTGATAGCTTTCTATGTGGACTCACATGCTAGATTAACTTGTTTATTTCGCTCTTGTTGCATTTTGGCCAAGAAATAAATATTGACGCAGGCAATAAAGCCATTAGTTACGACCACTGGGAATGCATCGATCATAAAACCATAAGTAGTGAAAAGTACACAACCAATGAAGTTCAAAATACGAAGCCATACAATGTCTTTCATCATTAGTGATATTGCAACCATGAGTGACGACGCATAACCCACCATTTCAACCATGTTGAATTCCATAATGTTACCCTCTAGTTTTGCCAATCATCTCATCATGAGACAGTTATTAATCCAGTGATTGATATAAAGGAGGGTTCCTTTCCCCAAATGGTTTATTTTATAAATCACGATCAAACAATAACAACGAAGTGATTCCCCCCAATTGAATTGCGGGGATCAATTGTTAGAAGAAATAACGCAGGTGTAAACCAAACGCATCTTCACCTATATCGCTGCCATTCGCATCTTTCTCTGTTTCTGCCAGTTTATACTCCGCAGCTAAAACTAGTTTTCCTGGAGTCCACTCGGCACCCAACAAGCCATAGGAAAGCTCACCAATGGAATCCTTATCTTCTAAATAGTTATACCCTCCATATAATGCAGTATTACTTGTTGTGTTATACCGAACATAAAGCTCTGAGCCTAGACTTCCAGTCTGTTTATTCGAGCTAGCGGCTACACCATCAAAAACGTGTTCATTTTCATACTGCCCTATTGTTGTAGCAATATACCAGTATTGACTGGTATATTTTGCACCAAATAGCATTGCAACAGTGTCCACATCATCTGAATATTTGGTTGTGGCATAGGTTACACCGAGTTTAATACCCGAATCAAAATCAGAAGCTAATGCTAGTTGGTAACCATAATCTCTATCTGCAGCACCATTTGAACGGTGTTTTTCTTCAACCTGATATTGTGCTCCAATTTGTATATTGCCAATTTTATGACGATAAGTTAAAGCGTCATCAGCTCGCCCTTGACCAGAATCACCGCCATCAAATCCATATCGTCCATCATAGAAGCCAGATGCAGAAGCTCCCCATATCCAAAATTGATCCGTCATTCTTGCAATGTCGCCATAAACAGACCATTGTTTACCTATACGAATAGAGCCAACTTCACTGTTGACGAAACCATAATTAGCTAGACGATTTACAAGATTCAAACTATTCGTTGTTGAATCTTGATTTTGCCCGTCAAATCCCCACTCAACCTGAGCAGATCCTACCCAGTTATCCGTGATTTGATGTTGGAAAGCAAAACGGACACGAGAGTAATGATCTTTCAGGCCACTTTCATTTGGGTAAGCTGATGTATCATCACCAGAAAGATATAAACTGGCGGCTAAGTAACCTTTTATGTCGGCTTTTGTTGAACCATCATCATATATATTTGCAGCCGAAGAAGAAAAGGAAATTAGGCTAGTTCCAAGAACAAGAATTGCTTTATTCATATTATTTACTCAAAAATTTCAGTCACAGCCCACACAGGATGATAGCATTGACTTAGATGAAGGAATTAAATTAATTACATTTTACATCAACTTGACGGCCAGAGGATGTAACGTTGATATTTTTTATTGATCAATATATTAATAACCATTCTCAATACTACGAGGATGTAATAGTGTGACCTCCTTATTTACAGGACAAGTTGATGAACTCAGACCAAGAAATGTAATCAAAATAGAACTAGAAAGTGGCGTTAAAGGGGTTGGTTTCATAATACTCTCTTCTACTTTTCTTTTTATTAACTACGAAGAGTGTAAAGTAAGAATAGTTGCTACCTGGTGATGTTGTTCACATAATTAAATTAAATTTAGACTCAGAAAAAAAGCATTTCCCTTTTAAGTTGTAAATATTTAGATATTTGTAAAACGTATTATGAATATTATCCATAGCATTTGTTCTGACCATAAATTCAGACGAAGTTGGGAACGGAGCATACTTTGTTGAAGTGCATTAACGCTGCTTATCCAAGCAGACAGCTGCGAAGATAAGTACAGCATTTTTTCTTTAGTTAAACGGTGCTGACTGACATGAACTATGTTATATGATTGCGTGACAACCACTTGTTATGGATTTTTTATAAAGTGGGCTACGGCCCGTCATTCATTGAGTCAATAAACCGCTTCCGTTAGGTTTTTATAAATATTTTCGCAGCAAAATTGTTTATTTCCACATCAAGACATAAGGATTGGAATACTTATCGCGTTGAAAATTTAATGGCCATGTAATTACACTGAGTGAAAAGCTTGCATGATCATAACTCATAGGATAACTTTGCGAAAACACCTCATTTCCGTGTGTTACCTGATCCAGAAAGGTATTCTAGAATAGAATTAAACATCAAGACTTGATAAGGTAGACATATACTCTGACATGAAGTCGATGAAACATTTTACTTTAGGTGCAAGATATTTACGTCTTGGGTAAACGACATAAACCGTCAACTCTATATTCGCATTCCATTCAGGAAGCAGTTTTATTAAGTTGCCGGTCTCTATTTCGTCAGTAAGCAAATAAGTTGTCAAATAAGCAATTCCGAGACCAGAACAGGCGGCGTCGAGTAAAGCTGGTGCATTATCAATACGGAAATTACCTTGGACGAAAGCTGATTGGTGAACACCATCACGAGTAAATTCCCAATTTACGTATTTTCTTTCCCGGCTCTGGTAAGTGATGCAGTTATGGTAACGTAAATCACTTGGCGTCTTAGGATAACCATGTTTGCTTAAATACTCAGGTGAGGCGACAACGGCAAAATTACAATCAGCCAACCTTCTGGCAACCATGCCTTCGGGAAGGTACGTGTGTTCGCGAATTGTTAGCCAGCAGTCATAACCTTCTTCAAGCAGGTTAGGGCGATGATCAAATAAGCTCACTTCGATCTCAAGTTCTGGGTGAGCTTTTTGGAATGCAGCAAAGGCCGGTATAATGTGTATATTGCCAAATGACTGTGCGACACCAATCCTGAGAACACCTTTAACTTCATTGCGATAACCTGCGATCATTGCTTCGGCTTCTCCTACCGTATCAAGCAGTTGTTGACCATATTCAGCATATTGAATACCTTGCTCGGTTAAAACAACAAACCGCGTATTCCGCTGTACTAGCTGACAACCCAATCTCTCTTCCAGAAATCGAATCTGTTTACTGACTTGCGACTTTGATATATCAAGGTGTTCTGCTGCACGAGTGAAATTCTGCTTATGTGCAACTGTTGCGAGAATAATCATTTGTTGAAGATTATCGAGCATAAGGGAGCTGTTAAAACTCATTGTCAAATTACCTGTTAACATATGAAACTAGGGAGTTGATGGATGTCAATTCAGTATCCTTAATATCTAAGCCTTCTGTCCTGGATTCTGCTTTAAGATAGTTATAGATAAATCGGAAGATTTCTAACCATTGCACCATGGTTTCGCACTTAATTTTTCGGTGATAGGTAACTGGAAGCCACTCTATGTATTGTTGCCAGAAGTCATGATTCCAGTCAGGTCTTGTTAGTATCGGATTATTTTTTATGGGTTTTGTTAGATAGCCCAGTGCAATATTCCAATGCAGCTTATGCCATGAATAAGCTTGTTGAACCCACCTCTCGTTCCACCAACCCAATATCCGTTGTTTAGCTTCATCTGATGTTGAGGTATGTACTTCCTTATTACAGGCGGCGTGATACAGATAATATAACTGACAGTTCCCTGTTTTTACTTGTTCGCTGAAAGCCCATATACATGATCCTCGTAAAAAGCTTTCATGTTCCAGAATGATCGATAACTTTTTTACAGGATTGAACATGGCCTGCAACAGCTGAAAGTGGCAGTGTGCACCATAAACAGGTCGTAATAGCGCACCTTCTTTGGTCTTACTTCTTGATTCAGAACAGTAAAATAATTCGTCAAACTGCCTTCGACTCATGATCTTATGATAATTCTTTTCAGCCGTTTTTAATAAATTTTCTGGGATAACTTCAATTTCCTGCTCAAGAGCATTGGGGTTATATACCCCCTTAGTTTGTTGATCACCTAGAAGCAAATTGCTTGTCTGAAGAAATTGATAACCTGTCTTGGCATCAGTTGTAGAAAGAAACCAAAGATCAACACCATGGCTTCCAGTTACTCCGGCGCGACAACGGACTACCTGAGAGTGAGTCATCAGCGTAACGTTTCGGGCTACAGACAATCGACATTGTTCCTGAATCCTTGAAAAATGTCGTAATAGTGCACTTAGCTGCCCCAGAGATTGATAAAACTTTTTGCTGTGCATCTGGCTACACTTGATTAAATCTTGGGGCTTTTCTCCGCTGACCAGAAGATCAAATAAGTGTTGGAGTTTTCTTGTCATTTGCTCTGTATTGAGCAAGCTGAATATTTTTCCACAGGATGCACACTTTCTCCTTTGTGTTCCTGCGGGTGTCACCCCATAGGATAATACTTTACTAATTGCAGAGGATTTATAAAGAAAGTTAGGCTTGCATTGAGGACACGCCGCGAGTTTTTGCTGCAAATGTTGCTGGTAGTTCTGTTTGATTAACTGACCAATAGGCTCATTTTCAAGAACAGGCGGATACGACCCGCATAGTGGGCAGTGAAGAGCTGGATAGCCCAATCTGTCAGAACGAGAGTATCTGGCAGTTTCACTCTCTCCCAGATTAGGGCAACCAAAGGATTTGCAGCCATTAAATAATTGACTGAAGACTGACAGCTCTTGAGGATATAGATTGGACATAACATAGTGCGCCAGCAATGGCTGGCGCGCTCCTTCTTAAGTAACGACCAGTTGTTATCTATCGACTTACATCCACTTGTCTTCCTAACCCAGGTACGTTGATCTGCTTGGTTTCACGGAAATAATCAACCAAGTGTTGTGTCACAGATTCGCCATTAGAAAGTAATTTACCCTTCTCAAACATAGTATACCCATCGCCACCACTAGCTGCATAAGAGTATGTCGCCACCTTATAGTTCCCGTCATTTTGTACCTGCTGTCCATTTACTTTTAATGTCAGTAGTCGCTGTCCTTCAGGTTTAGTGCTGTCATAAGTAGATTTAATACCTGAGAATTGAGCCAGGCCATAAGGTAACTTATAACTGTACTCCAGTAGCTCTTTTAATTGGCTACCAGTCATGTCAACGACAGATAGCGTATCGGTGAATGGGAAAAGGTTCATCACATTTGCCACTGTCACGGGGCCGGAGTTAAGATCAACTCGCAGGCTGCCTGAACTGATCATCGCAATATCCGCTTGACCTTTTTTCCGCATAATATCAGCAACTAAATTACCAATGTTCGACTCGCGGTAGTAGCGACGGTATGCAGTTGAGTCAATACTTGCTATTTCCTCTGCCAGTTCAGGGCTATCATTTCTATACTGTTCAATAACTTGGCTTGTTTTTTTATCTATCTTTAATTTGTCTGACTCAACCGGAATTAATTTACCTTCCAGTAGCTTAACCTCATCAGTGTCAGTATCAATTCTGAATTTTGTATACCCAAGGTATTTACCCTGACCAAATGTCAGGCCGATAACAGTACCTGTCTTCGGATGCACAACCGGTTTCCAAAGGCCATGATCAGAATGCCCGCCAAAGATGACATCTACCCCTTTTACTTTTCCGGCTAATTCATAGTCTTCATCAAAGCCGCGTTGGATTTCGGCATCCGCCTCTTTGTCGGTTTGCATTGGTGCCGTTTTATTCTGATGGGTTAAGGCGACGATCATATCAACCTCAGGGCGTAATTTATCCGCCCACTTTTGCACCTCTTCAGCTGGATCGCGAACTTCCAACCCTTTACGGTTTCCTTTCCACATTGTGTTGTAGAAAGCATCTATCCCCATCACGCCAATCACACCGATTCTGACACCATCTTTTTCAAGTATGGTGTAAGGCTGCGCCAACGGAATGTCAGTTCCTTGGTAATAGATATTAGCATTAAGGACAGGGAAGCTTGCGCGTGGCATGGTGTCACGTAAAGACTCCCAACCATATTCAAATTCATGATTGCCCAACGTGATGGCGTCATACCCCATAGCACTGTATATATCGAAAACTACTTTTCCTTGCGTTTTTTTTGACAATGCGCCAGTGTAAATATCACCGGCATCAAGCAAAAAGCTAGTGCTACTTTCCGCTCGAACCTGCTTTATCAATGTCGCTAGATAAGGAATACCACCAATGTGTTCAATATCATTATTCCAGAAAGCCTCAACAGGCTCATAAACACTTTCAATGTCATTGGTATGCAGTAATGTGACCTCCTTAATTTCAGCCCATGCTAGGGGGGATATGCATAGCGCCGCGAAAACGGACACTGCTGTTAACGACTTTTGCACTCTTGTTGTCATAACTTACTCTTCATTCTGATAGTACATCGGATGCGTTAAATATATAAACTCACCAAATGTTTCAGCATGCTTGCGATCACAGTTCGTTCATCATTTGTGAGCACTTAAAAAAGTATTTCCTTTTCGTGTTGGATTTAATTGCAAATAAAAAATAGTTTAATTAAATCTATCATGTTGATTTAAAACGACTTGGTTTACCAAAAGCAGTATCAATAAGTCATGGCTATTATCCCTTCATCACTTTTAAAATGGAATATACCATTTAGCCGAAGTCATTTATTATGATGTTATTAACTGAAATTAAAGATACAACAATGAAATTAATAACTTTCGTTGAAGGACAAAAGACCTAGAAAGTGAAGTTTCCAGATATTTTGTTTATTCAGAATCCGCTAATACAGAAAGAGAAGTAGCACAACAGATTAGTTAGTCAGAAAACCACAGTACGTATATTTCCAAATTATCCAACATGCTGTTGGCCGCTAATTATCCTTAGTATCGAATTCTAAGTAAGACTCGACTGTCATGACCTGATTCATCTTGGCACTGACGAACTTGAAAAGGTTCTTAACGCGGGAGTGTTTGAGCTGACGGCGATACATGATGCTCTAGCCCGTTTTGTTGTTAAACTACAACAAAAATAGCTTATGCACGCTTATTGTGCCAATTATGTACGGTATTAGGGAAGATATGCAGGCTTATGGTGCAAACTACAAACGCTAGATGGGTGGAAGCCCCCACCAGCCACATCCCGGCACACACGTCACCTGCTGCGGTTGCTCCCTTCCGGGCCTGGCCGAGTTCACAGGTTAGTGTTGCGGGAGGACCAATGGGGGCCTCCATAGATTCTTTGTCTCTGTTCGAGAACGGGAGAGATTATCCAACAAGGCAGAACACAATGCAAGGTGATAACGCTCTGCTGCATGTCAACTGCTGGTTTATTGCCCAAACTGACTGCACGTCTGTTTGATGTGAAAGAATTAATCGTTTTCTGCCGCCTTCATCCCTGGTTTACAGCTCTTCTTCAGGCTCATCGAGCAGGAACTCTCCGAGCAATGCCGCCCCCAAAACCAGCAACCAGGCGACTAACACCGGATTCGGGACTTCAAATTGCGGTGTGAGAACCAGGGTTGCAAAACCGACCGCCGGTAAAATCCAGACTAAGCGTGGAACCCAATCACCGAGCTTCACTTTCTTCATACCTTGCAAGGCTGCTATCAGGCCAGTAATACATAACGCCACCAGCGCGGCATGCTCCATGCCTCCTACCCATAGCGGGACCACCAGAAACAATGGCCACCAGGTATTACCGTCTACATAACGCCAGTTTCTGGCTGTATACCACATCGCGGAAACAGCAACAATCTGAACGACCGTCGCCCACACGCTGCCAGCAAGCTTGCCTTCGCTCTGCAGTGCCATCAGCCCGACATCCATCGCGAGTACGACCGAGAATAATAGCGCCCCCAGCTGCCAATTGCTTTTGGGCGAGAAAGCCACTGAAAAAATAGGTAACATCATAAAGATGCTGATGGAAAGTGCGAGTGGCTGTTCTGGCATTACAACACCAAAAGACGCGAGTGCTATCAGTAACAGCCAGGCAGCAACGCCACCTTGCGGCAATAACCAGAGCGCGGGTATAGCAAGGGCCAGTGCGGGCAGATCACCCTGACTAAGACCAAGTGCAATAACACCTAATACAGTCAGCACTATGCTGACCAGAACGAGTAACGCGGCATACAACACGGGCAGCACCTCCTTGCGTTATCCGATAGTGCGAAGGAGAACTAATAGAAGCCAGCAGCTATCGGTATGTTTCTTATTTTTTTATTCAGGTTTAATATGAACGACTTTCCCAGTCAAATCTACACCCAAATTCACCAAATTCCTTTCGGCAAAGTCACAACTTACGGGGATATTGCTAAATTTTCCGGCTTTCCCGGTTATGCACGCCAGGTCGGCCGCTTAATGGCCAATTTGCCAGAAGGTTCAACTTTACCCTGGCATCGCGTGGTTAATGCGAAAGGGCTGATCTCTCTGACTGGCAACGATTTGACCCGTCAGAGAGCAATCTTGCTGGCGGAGGGCGTAGAAGTGTCAGAAACCGGCAAGATTTCGCTGCAAAAATACCGTTGGAATGGCGTGTCAGTCTCAACCGAAAAAGTAAAAAGCTGATTGTTTACTTTACTTTAACCAACATTAAATTTAGCTTGTTTGTGGCGCCGGGATCGGTGATCACAGGGTTGGCAGTATCGGTGATAAAGATCAGCTTGCCATTGATTTCGATACGTGCGCTGACTGTGTAGGTATGATTTGGCTTAACTTCATCCAGTTTATAGTCCAGCTGGAAGATAAAAGGCACTTGTTTCCCGTCAGCAATGAATGACTGGCTGCTGATCACCTCTGCAGCGGCGTCCATTTTAGACACATCAGCTAAAGTCACCGTAATGCGTGCATCGTCTGGTAAAGCAACCGGCTCAGCGTAGGTTAGTGAACCTTCAACACTGCTCATATCAGTGTCGGTCTGAATCAGATTAGTACAAGCCGTAATAACAAGGGCGACGACCAATGCAAACATTAGCGCAATAATTTGTTTCATGATGATCCCGGATTAAAACCAAAACACAATTTAATAAAAGTATGATTACTATTAAATAGCACTTGAATTTGTGCTGTAGTGTCGTAATAACACCATTCCTACTGAGTAATTGAGTCTTCACTCAGCAGCGGTCAATAATAACATGGTAATTGGAGCCACAATGAGCAAAGAACTGAATGAACTTCTCAATCTGTTACATTTAGAGCCTCTGGAGCAAGGGTTGTTCCGCGGCCAGAGCGAACATTTAGGCTTACCTCAGGTGTATGGCGGTCAGGTTATCGGTCAATCATTATCTGCCGCAAAAGAAACGGTCGACAGCCAACGCCATGTTCACTCTTTTCATAGCTATTTCTTATTACCCGGCGATCCTGAAAAACCAATCATCTATGATGTCGAAAAACTACGCGACGGCAGAAGCTTCAGTACCCGCCGTGTGAAAGCGATTCAGAACGGACGGCCCATTTTTTATCTCACCGCGTCTTATCAGGCAGAAGAAGAAGGATTTAATCACCAATCAACCATGCCCGATGTTGCCGGACCTGACGGGCTCGCTTCTGAAAAAGAGCTGGTTCAGTCAATTGCACACCACCTGCCTAAGCAAGCCGTCGATACCTTTGGCCGCGATCGTCCGATTGAGGTTCGCCCTGTTACTGTAATTAATCCGTTGAAACCACAAGCCTCGGAGCCAAAGCAGTATCTCTGGATCAAAGCCAATGGCGAAATGCCTGATGACCCGCGGATCCATCAATATCTGTTAGCCTATGCTTCTGATTGGGGATTTCTGGTGACGGCACTGCAACCTCACGGCGTCACCTTGCTGACGCCTAAGATGCAAGTTGCCACGATCGACCATTCAATGTGGTTCCACCGCCCGTTCCGCCTCGATGAATGGCTGCTGTATGCCATCGACAGTCCCTCTGCCAGTGGTGCCCGTGGCTTAGTACGTGGCGAGATATATAACCAGAAAGGCGAGCTGGTCGCTTCCGCTATTCAGGAAGGCTTAATGCGCCAGCACCAGCCTTAACCGTGCCTGCGACAGTGGCGGTCTATGCCGGCTGCTGTCGCACCGACTCACACAACCTCAGCGCCGGTTTCATCTTCTTCTAGCTGGTGTAAATGCTCACTGGCCTGCTGCAACTGATACATTTGCCAGTAATGGCCTTGCTGAGTCAGTAACTGGCGGTGAGTGCCACGTTCGGTAATATCACCGCGATGCAATACAATAATTTCATCGGCTGCCATGATGGTCGATAAACGATGGGCAATAACCACGACACTCATGTTCTGACGCAGCACATCCAGTGCTTGCTGGATCTTCTGCTCCGTCCCGGAATCAATGTTTGCCGTCGCCTCATCAAGGATCAGAATTTTAGGTTGTGCCACCAGCACACGAGCCAGTGCCAGCAACTGTTTCTGGCCGGCGGACAAATTAACCTCTCCCCCGCCAAGGCGGGTATCTAACCCGTCTTGATACTGATGAATTTGCTCTGCCAGGCCGATTTTTTCCAGTGCATGCCAGATCACCTCATCAGCCACGCGACGGCCAAGGCAAATATTATTCCGTACCGTATCATTCAGCACATGGGGATCCTGCTGCACCATGGCGATCCCCTGGCGCAAGACTTTCTGACTCAGCGTTGTCAACGGCCTGCCATCAACCAGCACTTCACCTTGTGTGACCGGATAAAAACCCATCATCAGCGAGGCCAGGGTACTTTTCCCGCTACCGGTATGCCCGACCAGCGCGAGAAATCCTCGGTGCTTCAAGTTCACCGCAATCTGGTTCAGAACATTTTGTTTGCCGTCATAACTAAAACTGACCTGTTGGCACTGCAAATCGCCAGATGCCAATGGCTTGGTGTCATCGCCGTATTCCTGCTGTTTGGCATCAATGAGACCAAAGATCCGCTCACTGGCAACCAGAGCCTGTTGCAACAAAGACAACTGTTGGGTCAGTTCAATTAATGGTTCCGTCACCCGCCCGAGATAACTGATAAAGGCGTACAGCACACCGACACCAATTAACTCAACCCCACTGACCCCAAACACGGCAACCAGCGAAATCAGTGCCACCCCAGAGATAAAATCGATTAATGGACGCAATAACAGCCCATTCAGTTTCATTACTCCGATCTGTGACTGTAAGTGACGGCTCGTCAGGGATGAGAACTGATCGCTAAACTCTCGCTCCTGACGCATCAGCTGGATCAGGCTCATGCCCTGAATCGACTCGCTCATCGAGGCATTTATATCGGTCAGTAAGTCGCGCATTTTCCGGTAAGCACCAGCACTTTTTCGCTGGTAGACCACCATAATGCACACCACAACAGGCAATAAGATCAGCACCACGATGGTTAACCGCCAACTCAGCATTGTCATCACAACCAACATCACACTAATCAAGGCGATATTTTTCAAGACGGTTGAAATAACAAAAACATAAAAGTCTTTGATCGACTCGGTATCGTTGGTGATCCGGGATATGAGCTTCCCTGCCGGCATGTAGTCAAAGGCGGATAACGGCTGATTCAGTATTTTACCAAACAGCTGTTTACGCACGGTCTGTACCACACTAATCGCAATTTCATTAAAACGGATCGACTGGGCATATTGAAACCAGGCCGCGAGGCACATCAGGCCAATATAAGCCGCGGCCAGCCCTGCCAGCCCCTCGATGGAATAGTTATCTTTAGCAATATAGTTATCGATAAAGTGCTGGATCAACCACGGGCCGGAAACATCTGCCAGCGAAGCGACAATTAACAGCGTTGCCGCAATCGCCAGTTTTTTCTTATCATGCAAGGCATAACGCAACAGACGCTTGAGCACTGCTTTGTTAACGGCTTTCTCACTCATTACGCCTCCTCAATGGCACGTTCTAACTGCTGGTAACGGTGCATTTCTGCATACCAGTTATCATTCTGGATCAATGCCTGATGTTTCCCTCGCTCTGCGATCTGGCCATGCTGCAAGACAATCACCTCATCGGCTTGCTCTAACGCCGTCAGGCGATGAGCTATCACAATCACCGCTCGCGTACTCTGCCGGGTTCGCAGATTCTGCAGTATTATATGTTCGGTTTTCCCGTCAACCGCTGACAGGGAATCGTCCAGCACCAGTATTTCAGCCTCCAGTAACAGCGCCCTGGCTATTGCGATACGCTGCTTCTGCCCCCCCGACAAGGTAATACCTTTTTCACCCACTAAGGTGTCGTACCCTTCTGGAAACTGCATGATGTCCTCATCCACACATGCCAGCTTAGCGGCCTGACGGATCTGATCTTGCGTTGCCTCTGGGAAACCAAGGGCAATGTTGTCGGCTATTGAGCGGGAAAAGAGAAAAGGGGCCTGACTGACAACGGCAAACCGGCTGCGCCAGTGATTGAGATCCGCTTGATCAATGGCAACATCACCATAGTGAATCGAGCCATGTTGCAATTCCTGCTGACGCAGTAGCAGTGATAGCAAGGTCGATTTACCGCTACCGATTGGCCCCGCAATGCCCAGCATCTGTCCGGCTGCCAGTTCGAAATTCACCTGTTGCAGGGCTGGCTGAGCCTGCTGGTTCCAGCAAAACTGTTGAATAGCAACATGCAGGGTTTGCCGAGGTTGATTCAATGGTGTGTCACCGCTGACGATATCCGGCGTTTCATTAAATATGTGCTGGATACGCTGCCAGGCGGCAGAGCCACGCTCCAGAATATTAAACAGCCATGCCATGGCCAGCATTGGCCATATCATCAACCCCTGATACAGAGTGAACGCGGTGAGATCTCCCAGCGTTAACCGCCCCACAGAAACCAGATACCCGCCACCCGCGACACTGAGAAAAAATGACATGCCGACGGTTATTTGAATGACCGGATTGAACTTGGCATCAATCTTCTCAACCGCTAAATTTTTACGCCCGGTTTCATCGACAACGTCATCAAACTCAGCTTGCTGACGCTGCTCCAGCCCAAAGGCGCGGATCATCCGCACCCCATTGAGCGATTCCTGGGTTTTATCTGTCAGGTTCGAAAAGGCGGCCTGCGATTTTGCAAACCTGACGTGTAATTGTCGCCCGAAACGAAACACCACCAGTGTCATGACAGGCATTGGTAATAAAGCCAGCAGAGTCAACTGCCAGCTGAACTGAGTCGTCATAACGACTAATACCGCCAAGCCGGTGATCAGGGAGTCGGCCGCAGTCAGCACCCCTTCGCCAGCAGTCATTACGACGGCGTTGACATCATTGGTTGAGCGCGCCATTAAATCACCGGTTTTATAACGCTCAAAAAAAACCGGGGAGTGTGACGAAAAATGACGGTACAGGCGATTACGCAGTACCGTACCCAGCTTGGCTGCCGCGCCGAATAGCCAGACCCGCCAGATCACCCGCAGAACATAGATCAGGAACCATAGTCCTATGATGGTGCCCAGCCACACCAACATCGTCGCAACAGACATTTCGCCCTCGACGACCCCGTCGACAATCCAGCCAATGGCGCGCGGCGGGATCAGTTCAAATACCGCGACGACACACAGAATTGAGACAGCGCCGCCGTAGCGACGCCATTCCTGACGAAAAAACCATCTGAGTTGCCAAAATATCTGCATGTTTCCTCCGCCGATGTACGGCTTTTGACCAGAACGGGCCATCGGTATTATTGATACCAATATGATGAACTAACTGGTCATTTCGCGAGAGCAAGCTGTCACTTAAAGTGCTTGATTTTAAAGCTCATTATCGAAGGTTAAGCGACGGATTCAACCATAAAGTCGTGGTTGAATAAAATACAGCGATTAATCCTGTATTTACTGATGAAAGATTTTATAAATTCTCTTTTATGCCGTGAACTAAACCGGTAGCGCAGTGGTATATTTTAGCGGTTCCATTGCAAAGGTAGAGGTCACATTTGTCAGCCCTTCTACGCTGTTAACCAGTTTCTTATAGAACAGATCAAACGCCGCCATATCGGCGACCTGTACTTTCATCATGTAATCGTACTCCCCTGCCATGCGATAGAATTCCATCACTTCCGGAAACTCCGACACCGTTTCGACAAAGCAGTGATACCACTCTTTTGAGTGATTACTGATTTTAACCTGCACAAAAGCCGTAAAAGACAACCCCAGTTTGACCGGATCAAGCAGCGCAACTCGCTGGCGTAATATCCCGTTTTCTTCCAGCCGCTTTAAGCGCTTCCAGCATGGCGTGGTGGTCAGATTAACGGCATCGGCCAGCTCCGCTAGCGCCGTGGTACCATCTTGCTGTAATAGTCGAAGTAACGTTCTGTCTATGTTATCCAAACCGCTCATCAATTTCCCTTAAATCAAAATCATGGAGAAAAATATTCTCCATAATAGACCGACTGCAATATACAGCAACCTGTTTTTCCTTCTCTGCAATCGCCTTTTGACAAAATTGGCCGGCTGTTTTATGCCTGATCTGATTGATAAAATCCCCCTCATCCGGCCCGGAGCCTTTTCTCTCATGCAGCTCTGAGGTAGCATGGCCCCCGCCAGCAGATCACGCTCTGATTGGTATTATCTTATTTAATTATTTATAAATCAGATAGTCGGTACCGACTGTTTTTCGGTAAGGCTACATAACACAGGACACCCCCCATGCGTAAAGCCGTAGTAGTATTCAGTGGCGGTCAGGATTCCACCACCTGCCTTATTCAAGCAATCGCCAACTACGATGAGGTGCACTGCATTACTTTTGACTATGGCCAGCGCCATAAGCAGGAAATTGAAGTTGCGCAGTCCATTACCAAAGAGCTGGGTATTGCCGCCCATAAAGTGATGGATGTCGGGCTGCTAAATGAGCTGGCAATCAGTTCGCTGACCCGCGACAACATTGCAGTATCACACGAACTGCAAGCCAATGGATTGCCCAATTCGTTTGTTCCTGGCCGCAATATCCTGTTTCTCACCCTGACCGGGATCTATGCTTACCAGATCGGCGCTGAGGCGGTGATCACCGGTGTTTGTGAAACGGATTTCTCCGGTTATCCGGATTGCCGTGACGAATTTGTAAAATCATTGAACCAGTCGCTGGTACTGGGGATGGATCGCCAATTAAACATCAACACCCCTCTGATGTGGCTGAATAAAGCACAGACCTGGGCGCTGGCGGATCAGTACGGTAAGCTCGACTTTGTTCGTGAGAAAACCCTGACCTGCTACAACGGTGTGATTGGTGATGGCTGCGGTGACTGTCCTTCTTGCGATCTGCGCCGTGCAGGCCTGGAAGATTACCTGAATAATAAAGAGACAGTCATGGCTGAGCTTAAAGCCAAGCAGGAAAAAGGCGACGCCTGATTTAAATGCCCTAATTTGAAAGATAAAAAAACCGGAGTGATTACTCCGGTTTTTTAATGTCCGCCATTCATCGATTAATCGCGATAAATCGAAAACTCGTCTTGGCATTCAAGCAGTTGTTCACGGGTCATCATAAATACCCCGTGGCCGCCATTTTCAAATTCAATCCAGGTCAGCGGTAGATGCGGATATTGCTCTTCCATGTGAACCATGGAATTACCCACTTCACAGATAAGCACACCATCGTCTTTCAGGTAATCAGGGGCGTTAGCAACAATACGACGCATCAGCTTCAGGCCATCAGTCCCCGCAGCCAGACCCAGTTCAGGCTCGTGGCGGAACTCTTCGGGCAAGCTTTCCATATCTTCCTGATCGACGTACGGCGGATTCGTCACGATAAGATCGTATTTATCTTTTGGCACATCACGTAACAAATCCGAGCGCAGCGGGGTTACCTGCTGCTCCAGACCGTGATCTTGAATATTCTGTTCAGCAACATCAAGTGCATCCGTCGAAATATCAACCAGATCCACTTCCGCATTAGGGAATTCATATGCACAGGCAATACCGATACACCCACTGCCGGTACACAAGTCCATAATGCGCGTTGGTTCTTGCTTCAGGAATGGTTCGAAGTGATTTTCAATCAGTTCGCCAATCGGTGAACGAGGCACCAATACACGCTCGTCAACGAAAAATTCCAGGCCACAGAACCACGCTTTATTGGTCATATAGGCAACAGGAGTATGATCGTTAATGCGCCGGATCACACGCTCGACCACACGCAAGCGTTCGCTGCTTGTGAGGCGCGAGAAACGGACTTCCGATGGAATATCTATCGGTAAATACAACGTTGGCAACACCAGTTGTACTGCCTCGTCCCACGCATTATCAGTGCCATGACCATAAAAAAGACCTGCGGCATTGAAACGGCTGACCGTCCAACGTAGCATGTCCTGCAAAGTATGAAGTTCGTTGACAGCCTCGTCGACAAAAATCTTATCCAAAATAGCCTCCGAATAACGCTACAATACCGCCATATTGTTGTTGGAATTTCATTATGAGTAAAAAAAATCCAGACTTAGAAGATGATTTTGCACTCTTCCAAGATGCGGTAAAAGGCGTAAAAAAGTTGACGCATGATACCATAATCACGCCACGTCGACAGGGAACAAAAGTTGATAAGGCGCAAGTCTTGACCAAAGAAACGCAAAACCATGAGTTTTATTTTTCTGATGAGTTTGAACCGCACCTTAATGAGCACGGGCCGACCCAGTATGCCCGTACCGGAATCTCTAAGTACGAAGTGAAAAAACTGCGGCGGGGGGTGTATGTTCCCGATATGTTCCTGGATATGCACGGAATGACCCAGCAAGAGGCCAAGCGGGAACTTGCGGCTTTAATTGCGGCCTGTATTAAGGAAAGTATTTTTTGTGCCTGTGTCATGCATGGCATTGGCAAGCATATTCTGAAACAGAAAGCGCCCCTGTGGCTGGCACAGCACCCTGACGTGATGGCCTTTCACCAGGCACCACTGGAATTTGGTGGTAACGGTGCCCTGCTGGTATTGATTGAGATTCCGGAGAGATAGACGTTGAGATGAGATGCGAGTCGCTAGAACCAAGGAAACAGGTTCTCGAAACTCGCCTCTCGTTTTCTGTCACTAATAAACATATTTAGCCAGCGCGCCAACATTAAGCACCCGACCATCCTGAATCAGGGTAACTTCACCGCTGTCACAGATCTGCATCCGGGTCTTCAGCGCACCCTCGCTGTAATAATGCTCACAAGAGCCATTACGGGCACTGTCGATACGCGAGAAAATAGTGATCCCGCCGGGGCTTAAGATATTGGAAGGTGCGGAAAAAGTTAATGTACTGCCGGATGTCGAAATATGCATTTCTTCACTGACACCATTTGCCCATTTAATCGCACCATTAGCATTGATACTGACTGTTTTTGGTCCCATCACACAACCTGCTAACAAGGCTGAGCAAACAATAACGAATAATTTACCTTTCATTGCAACGCTTTCTTCTGTCTTTGATGCGTGAATCATAACAAACCCGACAAGCGAATAAACGGTCTCAGGTTGGATAATCCGCATAAGAATACCCATTAATGGATGAATAAATGAATTTGCCCAATGGCCCGTTATCCCGCAGGGATATCTTGCCATAAAAATTCAGAGGCCTCTGTATCGGGATTATACTCAATCGCAGCCATAGCCGATGTCTGGAACATTGGCGGTGGCATGCCAGATACCACTTCTGCCGTCAGGTAACCAACCAGAGGTAAATGTGAAACCAGCAATACGGTTTCTGGCCGTTCAACCGCAATGGTCGCTTTAAGGTACGCAGCGACTTCTTGCGCTTCGCCATATGGCGTAATTTCATCAATGTTCAGTACCGCCTTAGCCGCAGGCAGCAGATCGGCCATTGCTTGCCAGGTTTGCTGAGCACGTAAATACGGGCTGACCCATACGATATCCAGCGTCTCTCCCAGATGAGACGCCAGCTGGTTCGCCATCTGCTGTGATTCCAGTTTGCCACGCGTCGTCAACGGACGTTCAGCATCGCTGGGAGCAAAATTCTGTGCTTCACCATGACGCATGATAAAAATTCGCATATTTCTTATCCAAAAATGAATATTTCTGTCGGTATGCTAACAACTCCTTTACTGGCTGAATACCGATTCTGACATTTCTCTTCCTATTCCGTGACCTCGTATTAATAAAAAGGAATAACATTGGATGCGTGCGGGGAGGTCTCAATTTCAACAGAAATGATTACCGGGTCTGAAACGTCTCTTCCTCATTCACCTTAAGCGCCGTAAATTCTGGTTGTTTTATGCTCAAGTCATTTTAAAACTGAGAATCTCATATCAAAAATGGTTGAGGGGATATAATGCCAGGATTTGCCAGCCCGCACTCTGAGCGTCATACTTAGCCTAATTTCCTTAGAAAGTAGGCCCTTCCTGTGCACATTAGTCCAAACGATAACAAGCAGTACCGCTATTTGACCTTAGATAATGAGCTCAAGGTACTTCTGGTGCATGACATTGATGCACCTCGTTCTGCTGCAGCACTTTCTGTCAAAGTCGGGCATTTTGATGATCCTGCCGAGCGGCAAGGTATGGCCCATTTTCTTGAGCATATGCTGTTTCTTGGCACAAAAAAATACCCGAAGATCGGTGAGTTCCAGACGTTCATTAATCACAGCGGCGGCAGTAATAATGCCTGGACAGGCACAGAAAACACCACTTTCTTCTTTGAGGTAAGTCCGCATACTTTCGAGGAAGGGCTGGATCGTTTCGGCCAGTTTTTTACCGCGCCGTTATTTAATGAAGAAGCGGTCGAAAAAGAACGTCAAGCCGTTGATTCTGAATATAAAATGAAATTAAAAGATGATGTTCGCCGTATTTATCAGGTACATAAAGAGACCATCAATCCAGCCCACCCCTTTACTAAGTTTTCGGTGGGGGACCTGACCACGTTGAATGACAGAAACAATCTTTCTGTCAGGGAAGAGTTGCTGGCCTTTTACCATACGCACTATTCCGCTAACGCTATGGGCCTGGTACTGCTTGGGCCACAATCGCTAGACCAATTAGAAAACTATGCCCGGACGAACTTCAGCCACATTAACAACACGGGCGAGGCTAAACCTGTCATTACCGCCCCGCTGGTAACCGAAAAAGAAAGCGCTCAATTTATTCAGATCGACCCCATTAAAGAGGTGCGCAAGCTGACGCTGTCGTTTTCGCTGCCTTCCGTTGATGCGTTTTATCAGCAAAAGCCGCTTTCGTACCTGGCACATTTATTGGGCAACGAAGGCCCGGGCAGCTTAATGTCATTGCTCAAAGGCCGGGGGCTTATCAATACACTCGCGGCAGGCGGAGGCATTAACGGCAGTAATTTCCGCGAATATACGGTCAGCCTCAATTTAACCCCCAAAGGACTGAATGATGTCGATGCCATCGTGACGTCAGTTTTCCAGTATATCGCCCTGATCGAGCAACAAGGCCTCGATGCATGGCGCTATAAGGAAAAACAATCGGTTTTAGAATTGGCTTTCCGCTATCAGGAAAAAAGCCGCCCGCTTGACACGGTCAGCTATCTGGTGATGAACCTGCTCCACTATGATCCGGAAGATGTCATCTACGGCGATTATATGATGACCGGTTATAATGAACCGTTACTGCGTGACTTATTGGGATATCTACGCCCCGATAACATGCGCCTGGTACTCGTCGCGCAAGGACAACATTACGATAAGATCGCGCAGTGGTACCACACCCCATATTCGGTAACACCGTTTACTGCAGCACAGTTATCCCGCTGGCAGCAGGTCAAGCTGGATCCTGAGTTGTTACTGCCACCACAAAACCCCTACATTTGCGAACAATTAGATCCCCATGCTCTGGCGCCGGGCTCTGAACTTCCCCCGCAGCTGATCCAGGATCTGCCGGGGTTCCGCTTATGGTATAAGCAAGAGCATGATTTCCGGGTCCCCAAAGGGGTGGTCTATGTGGCGATTGACAGCCCGCATGCCGTCAATTCTCCGCGTAACATTGTCAAAACCCGTTTATGTGTCGAGTTGTTGCTTGAGTCGATCAACGAAAAAGCTTACCCGGCTGAAATCGCAGGCATGTCGTATAACCTGTATGCCCATCAGGGCGGTGTTACCCTGCAGCTCTCTGGCTTCAGTGAAAAACAACCCCTGCTGATGAAGCTAATTCTCGATCGCTTTGCCAACCGTTCATTTAATCAGGACCGCTTTGATAACATTAAAGCTCAGATGCTACGAAACTGGCGTAATGCCGCGCAAGACAAGCCGATTTCTCAGCTGTTTAATGAGCTGACCGGGCTGCTGCAACCCAATAACCCTCCTTACCCGGTGTTGATTGAAGCGCTGGAGTCGGTTGAAATCGATGAACTCCCGGCCTTTGTCGAGGCAATGTTCGCCGAGCTCCATATCGATACCTTTATCTATGGCAACTGGCTGAAAGAGGATGCGCTGGCACTGGCTGAAACACTGAAAAATGCATTCAGAGTAACCGATCAGCTTTACGGTGAATCACAGCGTCCGCTGGTCCGGCTGGCACAGTCAGGTACCAGAACGCATGAAATCATCTGCAACCATGCTGACTCTGCTATTTTGATGTATTACCAGTCGCGACAAACCACCCCGCGCAAGATTGCCATTTACACTCTGGCCAGCCATCTGATGTCGACGACCTTTTTCCATGAGTTGCGAACCAAGCAGCAGTTGGGCTATATGGTCGGCACGGCAAACCTGCCGTTAAACCGCCACCCGGGGTTGATCTTCTATATTCAGTCGCCTGTTGCCGGGCCGAAGTATTTGTCCGAGGCCATTGATGATTTCGCCAATGCCTTTGCCTTGGTGTTATTAGAGCTCAATGAAGCCCAATGGCAGGCCAGCAAACAGGGGCTGATTGCACAGATTTCGGAGCCGGATACCAATTTACGCAGCCGCGCTCAGCGCTACTGGGTGAGCATCGGCAATAAAGATAATGAATTTAACCAGCGAGCAAAGGTGGTTGAAGAATTAACCGCCCTGAGCCGTGTCGATATGGTGCGTTTTATTGTCGATATCATTAAGCCCCGAACGTCCAACCGCCTGGTTATGCACTGTCAGGGCCAAGCACATGCTAACCTTGAGCCATTAGATATTGGCCAGCCCATTGAATCAATAATGGAATTCCAGCAACAGGCGAGGTAATCCAATCCTCAATGCCCCCTCCTGCGCTAAAGCAAAAGGCCTGCAGATGCAGGCCTTAAATCTAGGCAGGGAATAAATTATGCCTGTTGCAAGCTTCGATCGTTGAAAAAAGCGTTAGCCGTAAAAAGAGAGTTCTTCGTTGGCCATTGCCACCAGCTTTTCACAAGGCGTAAAGCGCTCGCCATATTTATCAACGTGCTCTGTGAGCAGTTCAACTACCCGTTTAGCGCCGAGTTTATCCATATGGCGGAACGGACCACCAAGGAATGGCGGGAAGCCAATCCCGAAGATGGCCCCGATGTCACCGTCGCGAGGTGATTGGATGACCCCCTCATCAAGACAACGGGCCGCTTCATTAAGCATCATCAGCGTACAGCGCAGTGCAATATCTATCCCGGCAGCCTTTTGCTGCGGCTCCAGAGAAAGCAGCTTATACACGGTTTTATCGACTTCTTTCTTCTTGGCCTTGCTCTGCTTCGCATTGTAAAGATAGAAGCCTTTACCGCTCTTACGCCCTTTTCGGCCATCATTAAGCAATATGTCAAACACATCCGGCGCTTTAAAGCGTTCGCCAAGCTCAGCCAGCAGAATAGGACTGATCTTAGCACCAATATCCACCCCGACCTCATCTAACAAGGTGATAGGGCCGACCGGGAAGCCAAAGTCCAGCAACGCACTATCGATATGTTCAATCGGCTCGCCGCTCAATAAAACCGATGCCGCCTCATTCATATAAGGCGCCAGAATACGGTTAACGTAGAAACCCGCTTTATCGGCGACAACAATCGGGGTCTTGCCCTGTTTTTTCGCCAGCGCCACCACCGTTGCGATAGTTTCTGCCGATGTCGCAGCTCCCGTTTCAGTCCCCAGATGTGGGATCACCTCGACCAACGGCATTTTTTCTACCGGGCTAAAGTAATGTAAGCCGACCACATTTTCAGGACGCTCTGCCGCAGAGGCTATCTGGTGGATCGGCAGTGATGACGTATTGGTCGCAAAAATGGTGGTTGGCGAGGTTTCTTGCTCAACATCCCGCACCATTTGATGCTTCAGATCCAGATCTTCAAATACCGCTTCGATCACAATATCTACATTAGCAAAACCTTTAAAACTGGTTCCACCGGTAATTTTCATCATCTGGCTTTGCAGTTCAGCCTTGCTGATAATTCGACGTTTGCACTTTTTATCCAGTAACTTGAAGTTATAGGCCAGTGCATTCTGAATACCATCGTTGGCGATATCTTTGATCCGTACCGGGTAACCGGCCTTGGTTGCCGTGACGTGGCTTATCCCACCGCCCATCAAGCCACCGCCCAACACCCCGACCTTGCTGATTGCTGCCGGTCTGGCTGCTGAGCCTGTTTCTTTTTTCATCGCTGTCGTGGCAAAGAAAATACTCCGTAATGCCGCCGACTCCGGTGTCATTACCAGCTCGCCAAAACGCTTGGCTTCTTGTTGCAGCCCTTTTTTCACGCCATGCTGTAAGCCATATTTGATAACCGCCAGGATAGCGTCAGCGGCAGGATAATTGCCGCGGGTTTTTTCATGGGTCTTTTTCGCGGCCTGATCAAAAACAACAGAGCGGCCTAACGCATTGCCCCCCATCGCCCAGTCCTGAAACGAATGCTTACGCTTTGGCTTCTCGGCTAAAGCTTGCTTCTCCGCGACCTCAAGCAGAATGCTCTGCGGTACGACTTCATCAGCCACCCCAAGCTTCTTCGCCTTTTTTGCCCGAAGCTGCTTACCGGTCAGGATCATATCCAGCGCGTTAGCCACTCCAATCAGGCGAGGCAAACGCTGGGTTCCTCCTGAGCCGGGCAGCAAACCCAGCTGGACTTCAGGCAGGCCCAATCGGGTCTTGTCATCATCACTGCAGACGCGGCTATGACAGGCCAGTGCCAGCTCAAGCCCTCCCCCCAGACACGGACCATGAATTGCCGCAACCACATGGAACGGCAGCGATTCTAACTGCGCAAACAGCTCCTGCCCTTTCGCTGCGAGTTGCTGGGCCTCTTCAGCCGTCGTACAGGCATCAAGCATCCGAATATCGGCACCGGCGATAAAGTTATCCGGTTTGCCGGAATACACCACCATGCCTTTGATATCTTTCTTGGTGTTCAGCTCAGCCAGCACGTCAGAGACCTGGTCTGCAAACGCTGACTGCAAGGTGTTCATCTTCTCGTCAGGCACATCAATCTTGAGCCAGGCGACACCATTGTCACTGTATGACAATGAAAATGCAGAAGGTCGTTCATTTGAAGATTCATACTGTGTCATTATTCTGCCTCCAAGATCATTGCTGCGCCCAGTCCACCTGCGGCACAGGCCGTATTGAGTGCCAAACCGCCCCCCCGACGCTGCAACTCACGCAGGGTTTGGGTGATCATCCTTGCACCCGTTGCGGCAAACGGGTGACCGTAAGCCAGAGAGCCGCCAAGGACATTGAACTTATCCATATCAATCTCACCGATAGCCTGCCGGCGTCCTAATTTCTCTTCAGCAAATTTCTGCGAACCAAACATTTTCACATTGGCCAGCGTTTGAGCCGCAAACGCTTCGTGCATATCAATCAGGGTAAGATCTGCCAGCGTGATCCCGGCACGATCCAGCGCTATCGGAGTCGCATATGATGGCCCCATCAACATGTCTTTTTCCACGCCAATGGCAGAAAATGCATAAGAGCGGATATAGCCCAGCGGCGTCAATCCAAGTTCTTTGGCCCGGCCTTCACGCATCAATAAAATCGCGGCGGCGCCATCGGTCAATGGCGTACTGTTCGCGGCCGTTACCGAACCGAATTTGCGGTCAAAAGCCGGACGGAGTTTGGCATAGGATTCAAGCGTTGATTCTTCACGAATATTATTATCTTTATCAATCCACTGACGATACGGTTCAGGGAAAGCCGTCATCACTTCATCGCGTATCAGGCCATCGTTCCAGGCTTTTGCGGCCAGGGTATGAGAACGGTGTGCCAGTGCATCTTGCTCTTGACGGCTGATCCCATACGTTTTAGCCATCTGCTCGGCAGTTTGGCCCATGCTAATCCCCGTTGAATACTCAGCAACCGCCGGGGGCACCGGCATCAGATCTTTTACCTTCAAATGACTGAGTAGTTTTAAACGCTTCCCTATGGTGCGTGCTTTGCTTAACGCCAGCAAGGTAGCCGCTAACTGTTTAGATACGCCGATAGGCAACACAGAAGAAGAGTCTGCCCCGCCAGCAATACCAATATCGATGGTACCTGATAGGATGCTTTCCGCGATATTGGCTGCCGCTTGAAAACTGGTCGCACAGGCCCGGGAGACGCTGTAGGCATCCGTGCCGATATTCATGCCTGTACCCAGAACAATTTCACGTGCAATATTAGGGGCTTCAGGCATTTGTACCACTTGGCCAAATACAACCTGTTCAATTAATGCCGGGTCAAAATCAAGCTCTTGAAGCATTTCATTGACCACCATTTTCCCCATATCCAGAGCCGGCACACCATTGAAGGCGGTGGCTTGACGAGCAAACGGGGTACGTAATCCACTTACAATGGCGATGCGCTCACCTTGACGGGTGGTGAGATCCTGGAGACGTGTCATCGCTACTCCTTATTGTTAGGTTATAGGGCACAGAGATGTGCGCCAGAGGTCAGACCACAATAATTGTAATTGAGCTGTTATACATTTCAAATAAATGTTTCATTTTTGTGGAAAAGAACAGAAAAGAGCGAGCAGAGGCGAGAATGTTGCAAAAACGAAAGATTAGAAGCGCTATACTTTGCTTTAGATAAAAAAAAACCATACCTATGGGGTATGGTTGTAATTTACGCGGAAAGCTATTTACCAAAGAAATAAGCCATCTACGTAAAGATTGTAAGTCAATTAACATAAAGCCAATTGCAAATCAGGATAAACCTGATAGGAGAAAGTAAAGTCAGCCTTCAAAGGAAGTTGTCATCTTGCTCAACAGATAGTAATTTTTGAAAACAATGTCTGATCCTCAGAACTTGCTCTCTCTGACCACTACCAGATGACAGTCACTACTATAGCTTCCCGACCAAGACACAATTTGAACCAGATCAATTTTAGGGCTGATTATCTAATTATTCGCACCATCGCTGAAAAAACTAACGAAAAAATCGGTGCCGCGGTTACCATTTTATGGGTCAAACACCCTATTGACGGGCAAATTTATGATTAAGCAATTTTTTCGCAAGAAAAAGTCAGATGCCTCGGTCTCTGTTGATATGAATAAGCAAAGACGATATGAAGCCCTTGTCAGGGCATGGCATCGAGATTTATACCGCTACGCCTATTGGTTATGTCATGACCCTCATATCGCCGAGGATCTTGTACAGGAAACCTGTTTGCGCGCCTGGCGATCCCTTGATAGCTTGCAGGATGACAAGGCAGCAAAATCATGGCTGATCACTATATTACGCCGGGAGAATGCGCGTCGCTTCGAACGCAAGCAGCTGGACTTAGTCAATATTGACGACCATCCTATTGCCGATACCCACCATCAGGGAACGGAAAGGGATATTGAACAGCAACTGCTGCGCCGCCAAATCATGAAATTAGCCCCTGAGTACCGAGAACCTTTAGTGTTACAGGTCATGTCAGGCTTTAATGGCGATGAGATAGCGGAGATATTGGGGTTAAACCGCAATACTGTAATGACGCGCTTATTCCGCGCCAGAAATCAGCTAAAAGATCAAATCGAAAAACAGTCCGAGCGGAGGGGTCAACAAAATGGACGATCTTGAATTCCGTCGCCGTATCCTGTCTGATCCTAACGACAACAGCCCAGATATGGCAACGGCCAGAAATTCTTCAGTGAACAACCGAAAGTTAGCTGATGAATTAAAGCAATTAGATGTACAAATCGACAATATCCTTAAAGTGGATGTACCGGATGATCTTGCCGATCGCATTTTATTTCATCAATCGGGACAATCTCACGACAAACCGAATAAAGCCCGCTTCCACTTGGCTATTGCTGCGTCTGTCGCTTTTGTTTTTGGGATATTATTGGGTCAATTCAATCCCCAGAGACTGCTGCCGGCTGAAGTTACCGGGATGGGACAGATCGCCTTGCAACATATACATAATGAAGCCTCTTTTATTGAGGGGGTAAATGAATCGGTTAGCCTCAGACAAGTTAATGCCAAGTTGCAACCTTTTGGAACCAACCTGACCGACCTGCCAGGCCATGTGTACTATGTTAATCACTGTGGTTTCGGCGATCAGAGTGCGCTGCATATGGTTATGGAGACTGAAAAAGGCAAGGTGACAGTTTTTGTGGTGCCAGAAACAAGCACAACCACTTTACACTTTAACGACAGCCGAATGGAAGGGGTTGTCTTACCGCTTCAGCATACCAGCTTAATTGTGGTTGGCGAAAAAGGTCAGGACATCACGCCGATTGCCAACACGATAAAATCAGAGATGCGCTGGAAAATTTAACCGCTTGAAAGCCACAGCCAAAAGCCATTATCAGAGCTAATGATAATGGCTTTTTTATGCTATTGAAAGATATAGCTCTTCTTGTAATACCCCTGCTGGATACTTGAGATTTCATTACTCCGCCGTGTACTTTGAATTCTATACACTCGATCGCGAAACTGTTCATTTCACAATAACAATCAACGAAATAACAACTGGTCAGATTTGATAGATCAAGTTACAGACCTACAATCTTCCGCGATCTGTCAACATAGACAGGCACTTATGCACGAAAAAATTAGGAATAATAATAAATATGAATAAGAAGCGTCTGTTTACACAATCACTGATTGCTGCGGCAATTACTCTTGCAGCATCTCAGCAAGCCCTTGCTGCAGGTTTTCAGTTAAATGCACAATCGGCGACAGGTCTGGGCCGTGCTTTTGCAGGTGATGCCGTTATCGCTGATAACGCCTCTGCGATGTCGCGTAACGCGGCTGCAATGTCCCTTTTCGATGCACCAGCGATCTCGCTGGGTATCAATGCGATTGATACTGATATTAGCGTGAAGAATGCAAGCTACACCAATGCAATCTCACAACAGTCCGGTTCTATCAACGATCAGTCAGTCGGTGACATCTCCTATGCTCCTAACATCTATTACATCCACCCTATCAATGAAAAGTGGACGGTAGGTGCGGGGATCTACTCAAATTTCGGTACCAAGACTGAATTTAGCGATGACTATGCTGCAAATGAATACGGTGGCATGACTGACGTTAAAAGCGTTAACTTTGCGCTAAGTGCCTCTTACCGCATCGATCAGCAATGGAGCGTCGGTGGTGGCTTAGATGTTATCTACGGTGCAGGCAAACTAAAACGTTCTGACAAAGCTCTCGAAGCCGCTCTACCTGGTGACGGTCCCCTTCTAGATGTTGATGCTGATGGTGTTGCTTTCGGTTGGAATATCGGTACCGTTTATGAGCTTAATGAAGACAACCGCTTTGGCCTGTCTTATCGCTATAGCCCAGAATTGGAAGCTGAAGGTGATATGTACTATCAGCCAGGCGGCGGTGATATCAGCAACGAAAAACTACTGATGCCACTACCTGACATGGCTGAATTCTCAGGCTTCCACAAACTGAATGACACGTTTGCAGTACACTACAGCGTACAGTGGATTGGCTGGAGTGCATTTGACAAGCTGGAAACAACCGGTGGCAAAGAGTTGAATTCCTATGAGTGGAAGGACGGCTGGCACTATGCACTGGGTGGTACTTACTACCTGAACAACGACTGGACCCTGCGTGCCGGTTATATGTATGACACCAGTGCTCAAGATGAAAAAACATCAATTTCCGTGCCGGATTCAGATCGCCAATGGTTCTCAAGCGGCTTTACTTACCACCTAGATGCGAAGTCCAATATTGACTTTGGTATTACTTATCTCGTAGGTAAAGATATTAACGCAAGTGAAAGTACAATGGTTCCAAATCAGGGTCAAGGTCCTGCCTTCATTGAAGCAAGTAGCGTAACTGCAACAACCCGCGCTAACGCCTGGTTATACGGTATTCAGTACAGCCGTTCGTTCTAATTTCAGCGAACAATTGCTAGCGATGTAATTAAGGGAGCCTCTGGCTCCCTTTTTGTTGATTGACGCTTTAATCGCTTTTATTCACTTGATACCCAAAGCATTTCATTTTAGGCAAAACCTCATTATCACCTTTTTTCAGTGAACACATGATCGCTGAAACCCTCCAATTCAGACACAACTGTACGCTGAAAACAGATCTGACCAGAATAATCAGAACAAAAATTACCACTTATTAAACCTATAAGAAGAAAACAATCAGCATAAAACACTAAAACAGAATTAAAATCCAAGAAAAACTTAAAGAAATTGCTCTAAAGCGTATGATCCACCTATTAGTATTTCAGCGAACAGACATAACCATGAATAAAAATAAAATCACATTAGCCTTAGCGTTAGCGTTAACACTTGGGATGAGCGCTAATGCCACTGCAGCAGGTTTCCAGCTGGCAGAATATTCAGCAACTGGTCTGGGCCGTGCTTTCGCAGGTGAAGCGGCAATGGCCGACAATGCTGGCGTACAATTCCGCAACCCGGCGATGATGACCTATTTGGAAGGAACACAACTGTCTATCGGTGCTATTTACGTTGACCCGAACATTGATGTTGAAGGTAAAGTAAATGGTGTTAAATCTACCGAAGCAACAGATATTGCCGGTTCTGCCGTGATCCCTAATTTCTACCTATCGCACCAGCTAAACAACCAGTGGGTCGTCGGCCTGGCACTCGCGACTAACTACGGTATGGAAACCAAGCTCGACGGCGACTACCAGGCGACTCAGTTTGGTAACCAGGCGATGGTAAAATCGGTGGAAATCAATCCCAATGTGGCGTACAAAATCAATGACCAATTCAGCATCGGTGGTGGCGTTCGCTATGTGATCGGCGAAGGGCATTTTGGTGCTGCAGGTTCGTCCCTAACAGAACAGGCAGGCTTAATACCGGCAGGAACTGACATTAAATACATGGAAGGAGATGATACCTCATGGGGCTGGCAGCTGGGTACTGCCTGGCAGATCAATGAGTATAACCGCATTGGGGTAAACTACCGTTCAGCTGTTGATCTGACCTTAGACGGTGAGGCTTCAGGTCTCCTTTACGGCAACAAAACCCTGCCTGGGAGTATGGATCTGACATTACCGGCAACCGCTGAAATCTCCAGCTTTCACCAGCTGACTGATAAAGTCGCTGTACACGCCAGCTTTAACTGGACCGACTGGAGCAGCTTCGAAAAACTGGAAGCTAATATTCCCGCATTTTCTTCTAAGCCAGATTTGATTAAAGAAGAAAATTGGGAAGATAACTACCGCCTTGCCGTTGGTACAACTTACCAGTACACCGATACGCTGGCTCTGCGTAGCGGTGTTGCCTACGATACGTCGGCCGTCAGTGAGAAACACCGTACTCAGACGATTCCTGAGACCGATCGCCTATGGCTGAGCCTAGGGGCGGGCTATACATGGTCTGAAAACCTGACTCTGGATGCGGGCTTGGCCTATATTTTTGCCAAAGATGCTGCGATGAATGAACAATTAAAAGATGCCAATGGTAATGTTCTTTCAACATTCGAAGGTGAAACCACCGGCGACATCTGGCTGGTCGGCGTTCAGGCCAGCTACCGGTTCTAAAATAGTCGCGAGGGATGAGAAACGAGTTTCTCGATTCTCATCCCTCGATAATTAAAAAGAGAGCCGCTTATAACAGCGACTCTAGTTTTAATTTTTAATAATTATCAACTTCATCTAAGAAGTCATCAAGATACTCTTCATTGACAGGCTTTTGTTCAGAGACTTCGCCATCACTGGCTTTGAAGTTTTTATGCTGAATATAAGCATCACGAGTGAACACATACGGATCAGGCGAGTCTCTCAATATAGATTCCTGAGATACCAATGCTGCACGATCTTCCATCCCTTCAATCGCCCACTTACCTAAGCTTTGCCAGAATGTGAGTAAGTTCAGTGGAAAATAAAGGCCATCAGCTGTATCACCGACCCCTTCACGTAAGGTGACCGGCCCGTAGAAAGGCACCATGAAATAAGGGCCGTTACCGACACCATAATAACCAAGGGAATCACCGAAAGCGCGACTGCGAGGTGCCGTAATATCAGCTGCTGTCGCAATATCGATAACACCCGCAAGACCAAACACCGTATTAATCCAGAAGCGGTTAAAGTGGGTAACAGCATCCCTCGGATTTTGCATGATAATACTGTTCACCATACTGGCGGGTTCATCTAAGTTCGCAAAAAAATTAGAAAGCCCGGTACGCAGAGGACCAGGCGCATAATCCACATAAGCCAGTGAAACAGGTCGCGCGATGTACGGGTCGAGATAGTTATAGTTCAGATCCCACATTGCGCGGTTAAAGCCTTCTAACGGGTCATAGACATCGCCATATGAGCCAGACTCCTCCAGCTCGATATAATCCGCTACGTTTGTAGTATCCGTTTCTGCTTTCGGATCCTCAGGAGACCCAGCACAGCCAGCCAGGGTGATCAGCAGAAAAACAGAAAAAATAATACTCTTATTCAAGGGGTTATTCACATCCAATAAAAAAGCAGACGGGACATGATATCCAGCCTGCTTCATTTGTGCCAGTGTTGTGATTAATATTGTTTATTGATTGTCACAATTGTTGAACCGCCTAATTGTGTTTCACCGCTCTGGCCGTACCAATCACCTTGCTTGGTCATGACATTGCCATCGGCATCAATCCGAGCTTTCACTATCATCGATGGCAATGACGATAACTTACGCTCAGGGATCATGCTGTCGTTGTCGTCTAACGTCACGGTCAACGGAAACTGGCTAGACAACGAAAGCCGGCGGGCTGCCACAGGCATTGGAGATCCGTCGGCGGGGTGCACCGAAATAATCACTAGCCCCTGCGCTGGTAATGAAACGCTCGGATCCAAATTTACTTTCACCGTTACGCTGGTTGCAGTATTGACCGCGTTACCTAAGCGCGATTGAGCACGCTCAATACTGCGGTTTAACATATTGGCACGCGGATCATCTTCACCAATCAGATTTTTCATCATGGTCCAGTACGAAACCGCCTGCTGATAGTTTCCGGCTTCAAACGCATCAAATGCCAGCAAAGACAGCGCACGGATATTGCTGTGATCGCGCTTAATCACTGAACGTAATAACTGACGGGCATAATCACTTTGTCCCGGATCGCCGATCAACATCAGCGTCTGGGCATAGCCTAGCTGAATCTCCAGATCGTCAGGTGCAAGAGCATAAGCCCGCTTCATCGCGCCCTGCGACGTTTCAGCATCACGGTTAGCCATACCGATACGTCCCAGCAATAACCACCCCATAGCATCATCCGGGTTGTTATGCAGCCGGGTACGCAGTGCCAGAGTCAGATCCACCATTTCCTCATCGGTTAGTGGTACTGTGCCCTGTTCATCCATCAACCGTTTTGACAGTTCTGGCAAGCGTGAAGCCGTCTGCTGCCAGCTTTCCACCTTATTGATATTGCCAACAGCGAAATACATGCCATAGCAGATACCGACCAGCAGAATTAATCCCGGAAAGAGCATTAACGGGCTCACCGCTACAGCTTGCTGCTTCGAGCTGGCAGGAACATCATCCAATAGTGACTGTTGCAGCTCCACAACCAACTCTTGCGGGTTATCGACCAAGCCTTCGCTGTCTTCTTCGTTCAATTCGTTAATGCGATCTTTAAAGAATGCTTTATTCAGCTCATCACGGCTTGCAACGTCATCCTGCTCTTTCCCAACGTACATAGGGGCAACAAAAATGACAGCGGCTATCAGAACCAAAATGACCGTTAGTATCCAAAACAGCGTCATCATTTCACCTTACCGTTTTTATTCGGATTTTGTTGTTCTATCTCTTCTAATAGCGCTTGTAAACGCTGCTCTTCTTCAGCTTCCAAGCTAACCTTGCCTTTCGCGTCATCCGTTTTACGTGAACGCATAACCAAGATGGTAAATCCGATGATAATGAACAGAACTGGGCCAAGCCACAGGATCAGCGTCGATGCCATGAATGGTGGATCATAGGTTACAAAGTTGCCGTAACGCGCAACCATGTAGTCAATCACATCTTGCTGACTCTTACCTTCGCTCAACAACTCGAAAGTTTTCTGACGCATATCTTGTGCCAGGGTGGCATTGGAGTCGGCGATGGTATTGTTCTGACACTTTGGACAGCGCAATGTCGCCGTCAGCTCCTGAAAAGCCTGTTCCTGTTCAACATTCTTAAACTCATAAACATCAATCGCCGCTGATGCCGGCATCGCTGCCGCAACGATAAACCCCACACCGGCAAGCAGGGCAAATAAACGTTTCATCATCCTTTCGCCTCCTCTTGCAGCGCTTTATACATAGGCGCTAATGTGCCTGACCAGTTACGCTCATTCACATCACCGACATGGCGATAACGAACAATACCTTTAGCATCAATCAGAAATGTTTCTGGCGCACCATAAACCCCCAGATCCATGCCCAGCATACCGTTACCATCAAACAGGCTATGGATATATGGGTTACCCAGTTCATTTAACCAGTTGACAGCTTTCAGGCGTTCATCTTTATAGTTAAGACCAATGATTTTTACCCCTTTGCCCGCTAACTCATTAAGGTAAGTATGCTCTGCATAACAAGTCGGGCACCAGGTCGCCCAAACGTTCAGCAGCAAAGGCTCGCCAATAAAGATATCCTGCTGATAGACCTTGCCCGCTTCAACCAGATCTTCAAGCTTAAATTCCGGAACCGGTTTGCCGACCAACACCGACTCCAGCTTGGTGGGATCATCGCCGTCGGCATTGCGGGTCAACTGGATCATAAAGACAACCGCAAGCCCAAGAAACAGGACTAGCGGTATAAATAACAACTTCTTATTCATCAGTTCACCTCTGCCTTTTCAGCTGCTGTCACTGTGCCCGCTTTCGTTTTTTTCCGGAAGCGGTAACGTTTATCACTGATCGCGAATGCACCACCTAATGCCATTAACGCAGAACCGAACCAAATCCAGTTAACAAATGGTTTGTAGTATATACGCACGGCCCAGGCGCCATCACCTAGCTTCTCACCCAATGCGACATACAGATCACGGGTTACACCGCTATCGATAGCCGCTTCTGTCATCATCGAGCCTGCCGTGCTGTAAAACCGTTTTTCCGCATGCAGGGTGGTCACGGACTTGCCGTTTTGAGTGATGTTGAAATCGGCAATATAGCCATCATAGTTAGCGCCATCGGCATTGCGCAGACCGTCAAACGTAAAGTCATAACCCTGCACCTGGACTGTCTCCCCCGGTGCCAGGCGCACATCACGCTCAAGATCGTAGTTGGACACCAGCGTAATACCGATAACAGATACCGCCATACCGATATGACCCAGCATCATTGCCCAGTGACTACGGCCAAGTTTACCCAACCCAGTAATGAAACTGTGGCGGTGAGTCGCACGCTGGTAAAGCTCAAAACCGTGCATCACGATGATCCAGGTTGCCATCACCAGACCAAGAACCGCCATTGGCTCAAGCGTATCGGAAAACACCAGCAGAGAAATAAATGCAAACGGCAGGGTTACCACGGCGGATATCAGCATTTGCTTGCTGACATTAGAGACCTGATCACGCTTCCAACGCACCAGTGGACCAATACCCAGAATAAAAGCAAACGGGATCATCAGCCAGGTAAACAGCATATTAAAGAATGGAACACCAATCGAGACTGAACCCAGGCCGATCTGTTTATGGATCAGCGGCAATAGCGTACCAATCAGTACAACCAATAACCCTGCGACTAATAACAGGTTATTCGCCAGCAACAGGTTCTCTCGCGAGAACAGGGTGTAGCTGCCACGCGAACGGATTTGACCGCCTCGCAAAGCGTATAACAGCAACGAGCCGCCAATCACCACGATCAAAAAGCCGAGAATAAACATACCGCGAGCAGGATCAGATGCGAAGGCGTGAACCGAGACTAAAACACCGGAACGCACCAGGAAAGTACCCAGCAGGCTTAAAGAAAAAGCAGAAATCGCCAGTAGTACCGTCCACGCTTTAAAGGTACCGCGCTTCTCCGTCACCGCTAACGAGTGCATCAGAGCTGTACCCGCCAGCCAAGGCATGAAAGAGGCGTTTTCGACGGGATCCCAAAACCACCAACCGCCCCAGCCGAGTTCGTAGTATGCCCACCATGAGCCCAGCGCAATACCCAGCGTCAGGAATGACCAGGCTGCAATTGTCCACGGGCGAGACCAGCGAGCCCATGCCGTATCAAGACGCCCCGTCATCAGTGAGGCAATCGCAAAGGCAAAGGCTACCGAGAAACCCACATAGCCCATATACAGCATAGGCGGGTGGATAATCAGACCCGGGTCTTGCAACAACGGGTTAAGATCACGCCCATCAATAGGAAAATAAGGCAAAGTACGCAGGAACGGGTTGGAGGTTACAATAATAAACAGCAGGAAGCCGACCGATATCATGCCCATTACCGCCAATACACGGGACACCGATTCTAGTGGCATATCACGGCTAAACTTCGCAACAGCCGCTGCCCATCCAGCCTGGATTAACACCCACAACAGCAACGAGCCCTCATGCGCTCCCCAGACCGCGGTGATACGGTAATACCATGGCAGTAAACTGTTGGAGTTACTGGCAACGTAACTCACGGTAAAGTCATTGGTATAGAATGCCCAGCACAATGCAATAAAAGAGAGCGTCAACATGCCAAACACGCCGTATGACAACGGCCGAGCCATACGCATCAATGACTGGTTGCCGACAGAGGCACCGTACAGCGGATAGATACTGGCTAAAACCGAGAGGCCAAGCGCAGCAATGAGGGCAAAGTGCCCTAATTCAGCAATCATTGAACACTACCTTGTTTTTGTACATCCGTGTATTCAAGAGGCGCATGCGTTTTCTCCATCGCTGCCGCGACTTCAGGAGGCATATACTCTTCATCGTGTTTGGCTAATACTTCATGCGCTTCAATCGTTGTCGGGTTAAGCAGTACACCTTGTGCCACGATGCCCTGTCCTTCACGGAACAGATCGGGGAGAATACCATTATATGTAACCGTCACTGCCGGACCGACATCGGCCACGTCGAAACTCACTACCAATGACTGGGGATCACGCTTAACCGATCCCGTTACCACCATGCCGCCGATACGCAAACGCTGGCCAACATGAGGCTTGGTTCCGTCAGGCTTGCCTTGTACCAGTTCGGTTGGGGTGTAAAACAAGTCCATATTCTGATTCAACGCATACAGCATCAAACCTACGGTTGAGCCGAGGCCAAAAACCAGCGCCAGTACTAAGGTCAGGCGCTTTTTACGTCTCGGGTTCATAATGTATTCTCCAGTTTTTTCGCGGCTTCAATACGTTGTTCACGAGCCATTTTATTTTTAATATCAGCCAGTAAGCGGCGCTTTTTACTTAAGCTCGTCAATAAAATCCAGACCATTGCGGCAAAAGAAATCCCGTATGCACTCCATACATAAGGTGCATACCCTCCCATCGCAAAAAAGTCACTCAATGATTCAAAATGCATTCTGGCCTCACTTCACTAAGTTACGTACCCAAGGTCGATGACTTTCACGGGCTATGATTTCATTACGCAGGCGCACTAGCGTCAGTGCACCAAAGAAACAGGCAAAACCAATGGCATTAATAAGCAGTGGCCAGAGCATGCTGACATCCATTGATGGTTTATCAAATTTAGTGATCGTGGCCCCTTGGTGCAGGGTATTCCACCACTCGACGGAAAAATGAATAATAGGCAGGTTAATCACCCCGACAATCGCCAGAATACCCGCCGCTTTGGCCGCCGTTTTCTGGTCGTCAAATGCGCTATGAAGAGCAATGACGCCCAGATAAAGGAACAGCAAAATCAATTCAGAAGTCAGCCGAGCATCCCAAACCCACCAGGCACCCCACATAGGTTTGCCCCAGATAGCACCAGTTAATAGCGCTATCACCGTAAAGACCGCTCCGATTGGGGCCATTGCTGCCGCCGCCAGATCTGACATTCTGATTTGCCAGACTAAGCCGATAAATGCCGCTATAGCCATTGACATATAAGCGCCCATTGACCAGATTGCCGCAGGTACGTGCAAATAGATGATTCGGAAACTATCTCCTTGCTGGTAATCAGTTGGTGCAAACATCAAGCCCCATACGGTACCGACAATAATCGATACCAAGGCAATGACAGAAAACCACGGTAACAGCTTGCCGCATAAACGGTAACAGTTTTCGGCTTTAGCATAGGGATGTAACCACTTCCACATAACTCTACTCTACTCAGTTTGAAAGTATTTAATAATAATAGGTTATCAATTAACGCTTATGCGCAACGACGCCGCTACGGCAAACGGGGCTAATGTCGCAGAACCTACCAACATAGCCCCCATCAAGGCCAGCTGTCCGTTATACGGCATACCCAGACTGGCGGCATCAATCGCTGATGTGGCGAATATAAGCACGGGAATATACAACGGCAATATGAGCAAGCTCAATAAAACCCCGCCTTTTCGTAATCCAACGGTTAACGCAACTCCTATCGCCCCCAGAAAACTTAACGTCGGAGTACCGATAAGCAACGTCAATACCACGGCTTTCCATGTTGCCCAGTCTAACGATAATAAAATCGCCAGTAACGGACTAATCACCAACAGCGGGACGCCGGTCAGCAACCAGTGGGCAATCATTTTGGCCAGCGCCAGAATCGAAAGTGGCGTTGGCATCAATAGCATCTGCTCTAAAGAGCCGTCGACATAATCGTCCCGGAACAGGCGTTCCAGCGATAAGAGTGCCGCTAATAATGCAGCAACCCAAACAATCCCCGGCGCAATACGCGCCAGTAAGCCTGGTTCGGGACCAATCCCTAACGGAAACAGGGTGATCACTATAATAAAAAACCACAGCGGGTTAAATACATCGGCCTGACGGCGAAAAGCGATCAGTAATTCGCGGCGAATGACTTGTGAAATGGCATTCAACATCCTTAGTACAGCCCCAACCTAATTTTGCGTAAATGGTTACTGTCTGCAAACATATCCTGATGGGTGGTTAGAATCACTATTCCGCCTCTCGCCACGTGTGATAAAAATAGGCTTTCAAGTACTTTCACCCCTTGCTTATCAATAGCCGTCAGGGGCTCGTCAAGGATCCAGAACTTATGATTGCTGACCCACAATCGCGCCAAGGCGACTCGTCGTTGCTGGCCAGCAGATAACTGCCCCGCCGTCACATCTTCCCGTCCGGCCAAGCCGACCTGGGCCAGCGCTTGCCATAAGCAGTTATCACCTGAAACTTGCGGCTGGCCAGTCAGACCCTGATCGGTCTTATCAGTGTGCATCGCCTGAAAAAAAGCCAGGTTCTCATAAGCCGTCAGCTCGCGTTTGACTCCGGTCTGGTGACCAAGAAATAATAAATCCTGGTGGTAATCTTCTCGCGCCGATTCGATATTCTCGTTATTCCAACAGACCTGACCACTATCCGCACGGCCCAAACCGGCAATAATTCTCAGCAAAGTCGTTTTACCGGCACCATTATGGCCTTCAATCTGAACCAGTTCTCCGCTCGATACGGTAAAATTCAAATTGTCGAACAATACCCGCTCATCACGAACACAGCTTAATTTATCCACTGACAGCATATGTAATGATGCATCCTAAGTGACACAATTGAGAACTCATATTACCACAATCACTTGCAATTTGGTTAGACTCCGGGTTGTATAGATTGGTGACGAAAATAAGTAAATGTGAAGTAAATGCGTATCTATAACCCCGCAGTAAACGCCCCTCTGAAAAATACCCGAGCAGAAGGGCAACAAAAGACAGAGAAAATGCCGTTAAAAGCTGGCGTTTCGGGTAATTTTCAATCAGTTAAAGCCTTATCGGGAACGAACAACCAGACCACACAGTTAACCCAGCTGTTATTCCGGCTTGATGCGCTGCAACGCTTATTTACAATATTGTCACTGGCTGCGTCATTACCGGGACGCTCACCCTCCCCCATCACCGCGTTTTTGCCGCAATTATTACTCCCGCAACATCAGGGACTGCTGGTTACCTGGCTTAAACACGGCGCTGGAAATAAAGTGCTGGGTGAAATGATCTCGCAACTTGCCAACCCGCAAAGTACATTAAGCCAATGGCTTCACGCACTTCCTGAAAACCATCAAAATGATGTCAAAGCACTATTGCGACTCGCTGCAGAGCAACGAGTCGCTGAATTGCCCCAACAGTTAGATGATACCGCGATTCAGCTCCACTTCCCGCAACCAAGCGGGCGAGAGATTCAGCTTAAAATTCGCCAGCAACAGGCAAGATCGAATAGCAAGAAGAAAGGCCAGCCCAGAAAATGGACGGTAGAATTAACGTTGCCTGTCGGCCCGTCTGACGCATTCAAAGCAACGGCAATATGGTGCGACGATCAGCTGAGTCTGGCCTTTGAAAGTGAAAATGCCGCAATGATAGGTCGAGTAGAACACCTTTCTCCCCTTCTGCTAGAGCGATTAGGGGCGATGGAAATCACAACCAACACGGTTCACTTTCGAGCGGGAAAATCCGCCAGCGTGCCTTCTTCAACCGAAGGCTTATTGATAAAGGTCTAATAGAGTTCAACGCGTATATGAAAAGCAGTAAAAAGGCGATAGCCCTAACCTACGATGGACAGCAAGCTCCGCATGTCAGTGCCAAAGGGTTTGAACACCAGGCTGAACACATTATTGCGCAAGTAAAACAGCAAGGCGGGCTGGTTCATAAAGACGAGGTGCTCGCCCAGTACTTAAGTCAGTTTGAACTCGGGGATGAGATCCCTGAAACCTTATATCAGGTCATTGCCGAATTGATTGCATTTTCCTGGTACCTAAACGGCAAAACCCCTCCGGGATGGGAGGGGCTTAAATGTATCAACCAGAAAGTCTAATCTCGGCAGATTGGCAAAAACTAACGGCGCCTTTGCGTCGTCATTTGTTGCTGAAGCCTTAACAATAGTTCTGCTTCGGCTTGCGGCAAGTCGCATTCTTCCATTAACTCGTTAACGTCAGCACCTAATTCAACCATCTTACTGGCGCGGCTATAGAGTTTTCCATCCGGATCCTGCATTGCCATTTCACCTTGACGATCAGCGACATCTTCAAGATGAAGGGCCATATCAGCCATTTTCTGACTCATCGCCATTGTGCCTGCACGTAACTCATTAAACTGCTTTAACAAACTTTCGTGTTGCTGACGGGAATTTTTCGATACCAGCTCAATCGCCTCGAATTTAGTCTCGAGTACCCGTCGAGCTTTTTGCTCCCGTCGAACCAAAGCAAAAGCGGCCACGATGACTAGCACCGCAATCACAACAGGCGACCACTGTATGACCAGGTTAAGCATTATAGGTACGCCATGTCATCCCATTCTTCATCTGACAATAGCTTGTTCAAATCAACCAGGATCAATAGCTCACCATCTCGGTTGCTGACACCTTGAATGAACTTAGCACTTTCTTCGGTACCCACACTCGGCGTACTATCGATTTCAGAACCTCGCAAATAAACGACTTCAGCAACACTATCAACAAGAATACCAATCACTTGCTTTTCTGCTTCGATGATCACAATACGTGTATTGTCAGTAATTTCACCTTGCATCAAACCAAAACGCGAACGGGTATCGATAACCGTGACCACATTGCCACGAAGGTTGATAATACCCACGACGTAATCCGGCGCGCCTGGTACAGGTGCAATTTCTGAATAACGTAATACTTCACGAACCTGCATTACGTTAATACCATAGGTTTCATCTTCCAACTGGAAGGTAACCCACTGTAGTACTTCATCTTCTTTCTGAATCTCGGCGACACTAACCTGCGACATGTTTTTTCCTCTTTGACCCATCGTCACATAATACCCTTAACATCTAAACCCTCATTCAGCATTGAGATAAGAGCATTAACATGAATTAGAGCACACATTTTTTCTTTAACCATTCCAGCAAGCCAAGGGCGCTTTCCTGCCTTTTCCCGCCAGCGGACACTTTGCTCTGTCAGGGTTTCAGTGCCGTGGAGCTTATCACAAGCCAGCCCCCACTTACTCTCACCTAACATCACGATATAACGATAATTTTCCTGGTATTCATCCGTACCTAGTTTTTCTGGCATCACCCAGCAAGCCGTATCCACCACATCGAACTGTTTTTCTCGATTGGTCAGCAGCCCTAAATACCAAGCGGGACGGCCAAGCAAATGATTCAATTCACCCATTTGGTGAATACCGCCCAGCTCATTCAACGCCACGGCAAACGTGACGCCATTAACCTCGAAAAACAATGCTTGAAATGCCTGCTCAGAGCCAAGCTTACGCCATTGCTCAGGCGGCTCATCTCCACCTTCTTTTACCTGACGTAACGTTGACACGCCAGGTTCAAAATCAATCTGTGACTCTTCCGGTACAACAGGCTCAATGTCCGGTTCTGTTATTGCAGGCTGAAGCGCCACACTGTCGGTCTCAGCAACAGCCAGAAACTCCGCTTCCGTCTGTGTGGCAATCAGCCCATCACTTTCCAGCTGGATCTCTTGTTGCATCCGGCTCATCTGACTCAGCAGCCGTTGAACGCCTTGTAATTCCGAACGTTCATTATCGAATACTGCGGTTGCCGGTGAACGATCGCTCGACTTCGGTTGCAACTTGGCAACTGGCTCTGCCTGGAGCACCCATCCCGATGCCTGGCTTCCTCTTGTCGGCCCAGCCCCTTCAGAAACGATTGCACCAAAACCAACGCCAGCCTCTGATAACGCATCCGCCGAACCTGATCGCGCTTCTAATCCATCAGATAAGTTTGCTATCTCGCCAGATAACTGGTCAAAATCAAACGGCGTCGCGGTTGGCCCACAGCCATTATCAGCCTCAGCACTCTGCAGATCTTGGCTATCCTGCTGTTCCGCAGGGTGATGGCCTTTGGCGAGCGCCGAATCTTCGCTGAGATTGCCGCAATGATCGCAATCTTGCTCGATAGCAGGGGCAGAAGAAAGTACACCTGCACTTTCTTCAATGACAGCTGTCTTTTGTTCTGCCGCTGCTCCCTCGTCAAACAATGACGGTTCAGCCAGCAAATCAAAAAAATAATCGTCCAGCGCTTGTTCGCTGGATAACCGATTTTTATCGTTCATCTTGTTCTAATCGCTCAAGATAATTTAATAAGGTTTTATAAGCAAAAACACCGCGGCAATTACGAGCAAACAAGGATGGCGGCATATGTTTGATGCTGGCATCACGGAACTTGGTATCAATAGGCACAGCCGAGGCCCACACCTGGTCGGGAAACCTGACTTTAAGCTCCTGCAATGTCTGCAATGATGCCCGGGTTCGCTTGTCGTACATCGTTGGCACAATACAGACCTTAAAGCCTGCAGGTTTGGATTTCTGCATGATCTGCAATGTGCGCATCATCCGTTCCAGCCCTTTCATGGCCAGAAATTCAGTTTGTACCGGGATCAGAATCCGATCACTCGCGGCCAAGGCATTCACCATCATGACCCCCAGAATCGGCGGGCAATCGATCAACACATAGTCATAGTCATCAACCAGAGTCTGCATTGCCCTTTTCAGCACCAACCCCATACCACCCCGATTTCCCATTACCCTGTCGAGTGTTGCCAGCGACATATGGGCAGGAATAATATCGATCCCTTTAAACGCTGTGCTCAATATTAATGGCTGTACGGCGGAACGAGATATTGCAGGTAGCTGGAACAGGTCAAATAAACTGGCTGGTACATGATCAGCATCAAAATTCAAATATGTGGTCAGCGAAGCATGGGGATCAGTATCAACTAACAATACCCGCTTATTTCGCTCGCTTAACAAGCCAGCTAAGGCCACCGTCGTTGTCGTTTTACCAACGCCGCCTTTTTGGTTAGCAATACTCCAGACTATCAATGCCCGCTCCTTATCCCAGTCCAACCTCAACCAGAATACGCTCTGCAATACGTTCCAGCGGCAAATCTTCGCTAGAAATCCCCGCTTTAGCAACTGCTTGCGGCATTCCATAGACCACACAACTCTCTTCATCTTGAGCCCAAATGGTCGAGCCATTTGTTTTCAGCATCCGAGCACCTTCCCGGCCATCAGCCCCCATGCCCGTCAATACCATAGACAAGACTTTGTCGTGGTAGACTTTGGCAGCAGAACCAAAGGTGACATCAACACATGGTTTATAATTCATGCGCTCACCACCATCAAGAATGCGAATACGTGCTGCTCCCGGACGTCCTTCCACCATCATTTGCTTACCGCCTGGTGCCAGATAGGCAACTCCGGCTTGTAAGGCATCGCCATCCTCTGCTTCTTTGACTCCGATCTTACAAAGGTTATTCAATCGCGCAGCGAATGCCGCGGTAAACGTCGCTGGCATATGTTGGATCAATACAATTGGATACGGGAAATTGGCGGGAAGCCGGGTCAATACTTTCTGCAGTGCAACAGGTCCTCCGGTCGACGTCCCGATAGCCATTAACTGGTATTTTTTCCCCGAGGCTTTAAAACGAGCCAGCGGCTTAGCCGTTGCCGGACGCGCTAGCGGACGCGTTGCCGCCGCGGGTTTCAATGACGTCTGAGCAACTGCCGCACGTCCAGTCGAAAGAGGCTTCGTCAGCTCACGAGCGGTATTGGTCGCAGGCGCTGCCGTACGAACAGCACGACGCATAAATAAACGCTTACGGGCTAATTCGGCCACGCGCTTTTGTAATAAACCGATCGCTTCGTCGCGATTGCGCGCGATGTCTTCAAATTTTTTCGGCAGAAAATCCAATGCACCTGCATCCAGTGCATCTAACGTTGATTTTGCGCCTTCGTGAGTCAGTGATGAGAACATCAAAATCGGCGTTGGCGCAATTTTCATGATTTCACGGACCGCCGTAATGCCATCCATTACAGGCATTTCAATGTCCATGGTAATCACATCAGGCTGCAACTTCTGAGTTAACTCAACAGCTTCTTTACCGTTAACGGCATTACCAATCACTTCAAGACGAGGATCCGCATTAATGATTTCACTTACTCGGCGACGAAAAAAACTCGAATCATCTACCACCAATACTTTTACTGCCATTTAGTATTTATCTCGTCGTTATAAATTACCGGATCTTAATGATCAGTCAGGGGCCGGAGATCCTGACTGACTCATACAATTAATCAGTCACTAACTAGTGACCAACGTAATGCTTCAGCAGATTCGGAACATCAAGGATCAGTGCAATGTGACCATCACTGGTGATGGTTGCACCAGCCATACCCGGCGTGCCCTGAAGCAGAGCATCCAGCGGTTTGATCACGACTTCCTCTTGGCCGATTAAGGCATCAACGACAAACCCAATTCGCTGGTGACCAATCTGGACAATCACCACATGTCCATGAGCGCGCTCATTTTTTGATACGCGAGCTCCCACCAACCAGTCTTGCAGGTAGAACAACGGGATTGCCTTATCACGAACAATGATCGTTAACTGACCGTCTACGGTATTTGTCTTACGCAGATCCAGATGGAAAATTTCGTTAACACTGGCCAGAGGCAAAGCAAATGGCTGATCTGCCACGCCTACCATCAGAGTTGGCAGAATGGCAAGTGTTAGTGGCACTTTAATATCAATCCGGGTACCTTTACCAAGCGCTGAATCAATATAGATAGAACCGTTTAACTGGTTAATTGCCGTTTTGACGACGTCCATCCCAACACCACGGCCAGAAATATCTGAAATCTCTTTCTTGGTCGAGAAGCCCGGTGCGAAGATCAGGTTATACGCTTCGTGATCAGAAATACGAGAAGCTGCATCTGCATCCATCACACCACGCTCAACGGCAATCGCTCGCAGTCTGTCCGCATCCATACCACCACCATCATCTTCGATCGTGAGTAAGATATGATCCCCTTCTTGGGAAGCAGAGAGCAGTACGGTACCCTCGCGCGGCTTACCGGCTTTCTCACGGACATCCGGCATTTCAATACCGTGATCGACAGAGTTGCGCACCAGGTGAACCAATGGATCGGCTAGTGCCTCAACCAGATTCTTATCAAGATCGGTTTCTTCTCCGCGCATTTCCAGCACGATATCTTTCTTCAATGTACGCGCGAGATCGCGAACCACGCGAGGGAAACGACCGAAAGCTTTCTTGATGGGCTGCATACGGGTTTTCATCACCGCACCCTGCAAATCGGCGGTCACCACATCCAGATTGGATACAGCTTTTGACATTTCTTCGTCGTTGGTATTCAAGCCAAGACTAACCAGGCGGTTTCGTACCAGTACCAGTTCACCCACCATATTCATAATGGTATCGAGGGTTGAGGTATCAACTCGCACGGTTGTATCAACTTGTGGTTTCACTTTATCTTTCGCAGCCACTGGCTGTGTTTTACGTACGGCAACTGGCTGATTTGTCGGCGCAGGAGTAACGGGCGTAACCGGTGCTGGCGCCGGACTTGTTTCAGCGATCAGATCAGCAACGGATTTCGTCGCCATCTCTAATTCTTCTGCGGTAGGACCTTTGCCACTACCATGCAGTTCATCCAACAGACGTTCAAATTCATCGTCTGACATCAAGTCATCGCCAACGGCGCTCGAACCACTGTAAGCAGGAACTGATGACGCCGTCTCCGCCTCTGGCACTGAGGCGACAGGGGCAACTGAAGCACTCGGACTATTCGCAGGTCCGTTGCCACTGCCATGCAGTTCATCCAACAGACGTTCAAATTCATCATCCGTAATGTCGCCAGTTTCAGCCTGGAGTTGAGAAACCACATTCTGATTTGCCGAAGATGGTGAATTCATGGCTTGCGATTGCTCCACTGACGGACCTGAGCCTTGCCCGTGAAGCTCATCAAGCAGGCGTTCAAATTCATCCTGAGTCATGTCATTAACGGAACTGCCCGCCATTGCAGATGCAGCAGCGGGCACTTCGGCTACCGGTGCAGGATCTGAGGCCGGTTCTGCTGCGATGGATTCTGCCACCGCGGACCCGGCTAACTCAGCTTCTGTCGGCGGATGGCTGAAACGATGCAATGCATCAAGCAAGCTTTGATCTGCCGGAGCCAGGGGTTCATGTTCCTGAACCTGAGCAAACATCACATTGATCGTATCTAACGCTTCTAAAATCACATCCATCAATTCAGACGTAACCTGGCGCTTGCCAGTACGAAGCAGATCGAACACGTTTTCCGCACCATGGCACGCATCAACGAGTTCAGCTAAAGAGAGAAAGCCTGCGCCACCTTTAACAGTGTGAAAACCACGGAAAATGGCATTCAACAACTCTGAATCATCAGGGCAGCGTTCAAGCTCTACCAACTGCTCAGATAGCAGCTCAAGAATTTCTCCTGCTTCAACCAGAAAGTCCTGCAGGATGTCTTCGTCTAAATCAAAGCTCATAAATTTCCCTTAAAATCCAAGACTGGATAGCAAATCATCAACATCATCTTGAGAAGCCACCACATCAGAGCGTTCTTCGGCATTGACGATTGGTCCTTCAGCAGCAAGCGCGTTCACTTCCTTGAGGGATTCGGTTCTGTCATCTTGTTCCATGCCAAAAGCTTTCAGGATATCAACTAATCGATCTTCAACTTCATGCACCAATTCAATCACCCGGCGAATAATCTGACCGGTAAGATCCTGGAAATCTTGAGCCATCAGGATTTCCGTTAAATGGTTTCGAAGCTCACTGCTATCACCTTCAACCTGTACCAACAGATCATCAATGCCGTGACAGAGCGTTTTGAACTCACTGAGTTCAATCTGCCCGTTCATCAATTGTTTCCACTGTGGCTGAACTTGCAGCAAGTTCTGATGCAGTTTGTCAGCAATAGGTAATGTGATTTCAACCGCATCCATTGTTTTATTTGCTGCCGCTTCGGTTTTGTCTATCACATAGGACAAACGGCCACGAGCATCAGGTATTTCGGTCTTCGCTAAGTCATTAATGCGTGGATCCAGGCGAAAATTGGCCAGCGAGTCATGTAACTGTCGGGTTATTTTGCCCACTTCCGCAAACATAGGATCATGACTATCGGAAACCAAAGTCTGCACAAGCAAGTTGGCATCGGCCTGTTTGCCTTGCTCCAGCAAACTGACGAGCTGTTTTGCCTGATCGAGTGAAATCATTATTATTATTATCCTTTTAGCATCCGGCTAATGATGATTACTGCAACCGCTCAAAGATCTTCTCTAATTTTTCTTTTAGTGTTGCGGCGGTAAATGGCTTAACAATGTACCCATTTACACCGGCTTGTGCGGCTTCAATAATCTGCTCGCGCTTTGCCTCGGCCGTGATCATCAGTACCGGCAGGCGTCTTAATTCCTCATCGGCACGAATGTGCTTCAGCAAATCAATGCCTTGCATACCCGGCATATTCCAATCGGTAACGACAAAGTCAAAATCACCTTTCTTCAGCATTGGTAGTGCAGTCAATCCGTCGTCCGCCTCAAGGGTGTTATTAAAGCCCAAGTCACGTAGTAAGTTTTTAACGATACGGCGCATTGTTGAAAAGTCGTCAACAATGAGGATTTTCATGTTTTTGTTCAAAGTTGCCTCCACTGAGGTCACAGTGTTTTTATCTAGGTTTAATTTAGTAATACTAAACAGTATTAAACAGCCCAAGCTTTCAGCTTGGATCGTAAACGTTGCATAGCCTGACTCTGAATCTGGCAAACTCGGGATTCACTTACCCCGATAATGGCCCCGATCTCTTTAAGATTGAGTTCTTCATCATAATAAAGAGACAGAACCAAAGCCTCTCTTTCAGGTAATTCCTTAATGGCTTCGGTCAATGATTGACGGAAATTATCATCTACAACGCCCTGAAAGGGAAGATTTTCTTCCAGTGACTCTTCACTTGCCACTGCATCTTCTGACACGCCGAGATCATCCATCCCAACCAGACGCCCACAATTAACATCATTTAACGCCTGATGGTACTGATCGAGTGTCATTTCGAGATATTCAGCGATTTCCTGATCATTCGGGTCACGCCCCAGTTCATTTTCTAACCGGGAAATGGACTCGCTGATACGTCGGCTATTTTTATAAACAGAACGAGGAACCCAGTCGCCACGACGAAGATCATCGAGCATCGCTCCCCGAATACGAATACCGGCAAAGGTTTCAAAGCTCGCCCCTTTGGTCGGATCGTAGTTTTTTTGTGCTTCCAGCAAACCGATCATGCCGGACTGAATCAAATCTTCTACGAGCACGCTTGGAGGAAGACGACCCATAAGATGATGGGCAATGCGTTTAACCAACGAGGAATAACGCTCGATAAACGCTTGCGGACTTTCTTTGTAGCGTCCGTAAGTGAGTGCTTTATTCACCGACCAACACCTCAACAGGCGCTTTTTTTACGATTAACCTCTCAACAAAAAACTCCAGATGACCACCAGCATGGCTGGGAATGGGCCAGGTCAGCGCTTTGTTGGACAGAGACGTTAATGCTAATGATGCCGGACAACGAGGGTATGCTTCAACGACGATTTTCTGCCGCTTCACAGCCTGGCGGACGCAATCATCCAGTGGTACACAGGCCACCAATTCCAAGTTTGCATCTAAAAAGCGCTCTGTTACCCGGGTTAACTTGGTGAATAAATCACGACCTTCACGATAACTGCGTACCATATTGGCGACAATTTTAAACCGTTGAACATCATATTCACGGCTCAATAATTTGATTAGTGCATAAGCATCTGTAATTGAGGTCGGTTCATCGCACACCACTACCACCACATCCTGTGCGGCGCGGGAAAAACTCAGAACCATATCGGAGATACCAGCGGCCGTATCAACGAGCAGCACATCAATATCATCCTGCAAGTTGCCAAACGCGCGGATTAAGCCGGCATGCTGTGCTGGGGTTAATTCTGCCATATTTTGCGTGCCGGATGATGCTGGCACGATTTTTACGCCATAAGGACCTTCAACAATAATATCCTGAAGCTCACATACCCCCGCCAATACGTGCGACAAATTGCGTCCGGACCGTAACCCTAACATAATATCGACATTGGCCAGACCTAAATCAGCATCGAGCACCATGACTTTCTTACCCTGACGGGCCATAGATATCGCCATGCTTAGCGTAACATTGGTTTTACCAACCCCGCCTTTACCACCTGTTACTGTAATAACCTTGGTGGATGATAACTTTGTCATACGGCGCAGGCCGCTCGCTTGATCGTGCATTATGTTCTCAATCATAAAAATCCGCCGCCTGATCGTCTGAGTTATCACTACTCCAGAAATGAGATTGCTGACTAATTTCTTGTTCTAATAATTCATTCGCGCGTGAAACAAGATAGTTACCGGTGGCAACTTTAATGTCTTCCGGCACACGTTGACCGTCTGCTAAGTAAGCAATAGGCAAGGCATTTTGTATTGTTACGCACATCACTTCGCCTAAACTTAACGACTCATCAAGTTTTGTCAGCACACACCCTGAAAGCGGTATCCGACGGAAATGTTCAATCGTCTCCTGCAACACCCGACGTTGTGCCGTTGATGGCAAGACCAGGAAACTACGGATATGGGCACCACTGTTTTGCATCAATGTATCAAGTTGCTCAGATAAACGAATATCCCGCTGCCCCATACCAGCAGTATCGAGTAGTACTAAACGGCGATGTCGCAACTGATGAAGTATATCGGCAAGTTCTTCGGCATCTTTAGCAACTCGTACCGGACATCCCATAATTCGGCCATAAGTGGCTAATTGTTCATGAGCACCAATACGGTAAGTATCAGTTGTAACCAGTGCAATCTCATCAGGTCCGAAGTCCATTGCCGCTCGTGCTGCCAGTTTTGCAATGGTGGTGGTTTTACCGACCCCTGTGGGACCCAGAAGCGCCACGACGCCACCGGTTTCTAAAATGCAGTCGCTGGTGGTGATAATCTGATCTGACAATAAATCTAATACTGCCGGCCAGGCTTCATGGGCCGGGACATCTTCCGGAATATAACACGCCAGCTGATCTGAGAGTTCCGGTGATAATCCCATTTTTTCTAAACGTTTGATCATCATGGCGCGCATTGGTTCACGGCGCTCAACTTCCTGCCACATCAAACCAGACAGCTGATGTTCCAGCAACCGGCGAATGGATGCCATTTCATTGCGCATCACATCAAACTCATCATTCTGACGGCCGGATTTTGAGTCATAACGGGTAGGATCAAGGCGTGACTGACTCGTCCGCTCGGCACCACGGCCCAACTCAGATTGCGGGTTATGGCGCGAAGCAGAAGAACGATGAAAATCACCGCGGTCCATGGCAGAGTTTGTCTGGCGCTGTCCCAGACCTGCAGATCGAGACTGGCGCTCATCAGCACCGCGTCGAGCGGATCCTTGCCTGAAACCATCAGCATTCAAGTTTGTTTTTTGAGCTTGTCGAGGTTCGTTCTGGCTGTAACCGTGACGGTTCGGACTCATGTTATTGCGATTCTGACTGCTGCCGCTACGATTAAGGCTATTACGTTCTGGCTGCGCACCATGCTGCTTCGACTGGCGCTTTAACAACGCTGATAATGAATCAATTTCACTCGGGTCTTGGGCCTCATGATATGACTCGCCCGCTTGCGGTTTATCGCCGGTATAGTTTTGCAGCACATTGGCAAAGCGGCTAACCGCCGACGGCTGTTTTAACTGCACCTGATCATCGGCCAGCTTACGCTTAGCTTGTCCGAGGCGGCTGGCCAGTGCATCGCGAGTCGCCTGAAGGGCTTTCGGCGGCTCATTGGCGACGTCTGTATCAACGGCGGCAACAATTTCAACCCCCCCTGTGACTTTCTTATTCGACATGATCACGGCATCAGCACCGAGCTCTTCTTTCACTTCGCTCAGTGCAGTCCGCATATCCTTGGCAAAAAATCGTTTAATTTTCAATTTTGTCTTCCCGTCAGATGGCGCTTCACCATGCTTGTACGTTTTACTCAATTACCGACTTGTTCAGTTGTCTACTGACTCAGCCACAATCTGTTTCGTTGCTACGGGCTTAGTTACCCACCGCATTCACAATACGTATTTGTTTTTCATCAGGAACTTCCTGATAGGACAGTACGCGTAAGCTTGGAATGGTGTTTTTAACAAACTTCGCTAAGGTGGAGCGTAAGACCCCAGAAGTGAGCAGTACTGCAGGCTCCCCTTTCAGCTCTTGCTGTTGAGTCGCCTCGGTGAGTGAACGCTGTAATCGCTCTGCCAAACCGGGTTCAATGCCTGATGATTCACCACCGGCAGACTGCATGGTTTTATGCAAAAGTTGTTCCAATTCTGGAACCAATGTAATTACCGGTAATTCAGGCTCTATTCCATTGATTTCTTGTACGATTAGGCGCTTTAAGCCGATTCTGGCTGCCGCTGTCAGTATGTCAGGATCTTGACTCTTCGATGAATATTCAGACAAAGTCTGAACAATAGTTCGAATATCACGCACCGGTATGGCTTCATTAAGCAGATTCTGCATCACTTTCACCACAACACCCAGAGATAGCTGGTCCGGTACAAAACCATCGATGAGCTTAGGCGTTGATTGCCCCAGCATCTCAAGCAGGTTTTGTACTTCTTCATGGCCGAGCAACTGAGACGCACTGTTGGTTAAGATCTGGCTTAAATGGGTGGCCAGCACCGTTGCCGAATCCACCACGGTATAACCCAGCGCCTGAGCATGCTCCCGCTGGGCTTCCATGATCCACACGGCTTCCAGTCCAAAGGCCGGATCGGTCGTGTTTTCCCCGTCAATGGTACCGAATACCTGGCCCGGATTAATTGCCAGCTCCATATTGGGATGAATATCCGCTTCACCACACGCGACCCCCATCAAGCTGATACGGTAGCTATTCGGCGGCAATTCCAGATTATCGCGGATATGGACAGGCGGAATGAGAAAGCCAAAATCCTGGGATAGCTTTTTGCGGACCCCTTTGACACGGTCAAGCAACTCACCGCCCTGCTCTTTATCAACCATCGGGATCAGACGGTAGCCGACTTCAAGGCCGATAATATCAACCGGTTGAACATCGTCCCATGAAAGTTCTTTTTGTGATGGTTGCAATGCCAGTTCGGTCGATGGTGCCTCTTGTTCAACCAATGCCGCCTCTTTTTCTTTTTTCGCGCGCCAATAGGCAAAACCACCAATCATCATTGCAAACAGCAGAAAGGGAATATGGGGCATGCCTGGCACAATGCCCATGACAAATAAAATACCACCGGTAATAATCAATGCTTGCGGGTTATTGAATAACTGGAAGTTCAGTTGCTGGCCCATGTCCTCGTCAGTATTTTGACGGGTCACCATCATGGCCGCACCAATCGACAGTAATAGTGAAGGGATTTGAGCGACCAGACCATCACCGATAGTCAGCAAGCTATAAATTTCAATGGCATCGCCAAATGACAGGCCGTGTTGGCCCATACCGATAATCAGCCCCCCCACGATATTGATCACCAAGATCAAAATACCGGCAATGGCATCACCTTTTACGAATTTAGACGCACCATCCATCGAGCCGTAAAAGTCGGCTTCTTTGGTTACTTCAAAACGGCGGGTACGCGCTTGCTCCTGATCAATCAGTCCGGCATTCAAATCAGCATCGATTGCCATTTGTTTACCCGGCAAGGCATCGAGAGTAAAGCGGGCACTCACTTCAGAAATACGTCCTGCACCTTTGGTGACAACCATGAAGTTAATGATCATCAAGATAAGGAATACCACCAGGCCTACAGCATAGTTACCCCCAATGACCACGGAACCAAAGGCATCAATCACCTGGCCTGCAGCATCAGAGCCTTCATGGCCATACAGTAACACCACGCGCGTCGACGCCACGTTCAGTGCCAGGCGAAGCAACGTCGCAATTAACAGCACGGTGGGAAATGCGGCAAAGTCCAGGGGGCGACGTGTATAAATGGTGACCAGCAGTACCACTAAAGACAAAGCAATATTAAAAGTAAAGGCCATATCCAATATCAGGGGAGGTATTGGCAATATAACCATTGCTAAGGTTGTAAGCACCATGATTGGTGCACCAACAGCAGGTATAGACTGTAACCGGGATAACTGTAATTTATCCGTAAAAGGTATCAAGAACTTCATGAAATATAATTATTCGGCGCGCTACTGAAACTGCTATTGAAAGGCTCTTTAAAATGTTTGAGCCTGATTAGGAACCATATTGAAAGCAAAAATCATGCCCTAAATTACTGCCATTTTTTTGACCTCGAGAGAGACTAACAGAAGTCTGGATAAGCTACGAGAAACCGGATGCGTTTTGTGACATTTGGCAGGCTTTAAAATGGTTATAACCTTAAACAGAGCGCGGTAACACAGGCGCATATGAGACATGTTCAGCATCAGTGACGTAACTCGGCAGGAATATCCATTGCTTCTTTTGCCAGCATTGGTCTTTTGCCTCGTCCTTTTCGGTACTGCTTCAATTGGAACACATACGCTAATATTTGCGCCACGGCGGTAAATAACCCGTCAGGGATCTGCTGTTCCAATTCTGTCGAGTGATAAATCGCTCGTGCCAACGGTGGTGCCGGCACGATATCAATACTGTGCTTATTGGCCACTTCACGAATTTTAAGTGCCAGATGATCGATGCCTTTCGCAATAACAATCGGCGCCTTATCAAGATCTGGATCATAACGCAAAGCAACCGAGAAGTGTTCCGGGTTGGTGATCACCACATCGGCGGTAGGCACATCTGCCATCATCCGACGCTGTGCCATTTCCCGCTGCAGCATACGAATACGCCCTTTCACTTCCGGTTTACCTTCAGAGTCTTTATATTCGTCCTTAACTTCCTGTTTGGTCATTTTCAGCTGTTCGCTGTGCTGCCAGATCTGATACGGCACATCAATCGCCACAACCACCAGCAGCGAACAACAGATCAAAATGACAAAGTTCAGCAAAATATCTAACGCATGGAAAATATTAGTCGGATACGTTTCAACGCTGAGCTGGAAAAAATCGTCAAGACTGGCGTACATCAAGTAAAATGCCATACCGGCAACTAATCCGATTTTGAGTATTGATTTTATCAGCTCAATCCAGCTTTGACTGCCAACCATCCGCTTCAGGCCACTTAGCGGGCTCATCTTTGACAACTTCGGTCTTGCCGCCTCAGCCGAAAAACTCACCCCGCCTAAACCCGCAGCACCAATTAACGCCGCAAAAAAAAGAAACAGCAACACTAAACTCAGCGGTAATGCGATACGCCAGACCGACAGGCTAATGATCGAGAACAGCTTATTCAGGTCAAAAATGTCATCTCGGCTTAACGAAAACATTTTCGACATAACCAGAGCAAGCGACGTTCCCAGTCCTTCACCAAACCACATCAGCGAAACGGCACCTGCTACCAACACGGCAACTGAAGCCAATTCTCTTGAGCGCGGAACCTGACCTTTCTCCCGCGCCTGCTCCAGCCTTCGCGGGGTGGCGGATTCGGTGCGTTCCTGACCGTCTGAATCTGACATTTAGATATCTTCTCGTTATAAGGTTCTAGGAAAGCGTTTAATCCGCGCGTTGAGCCCATATTTAACAATCGACTCGAACCAGACTGCATATTTGTTCAAAACCAAACTGCCAGTTGTATTCATACTGCGGCAGCATCCCCATCACCAAAAACCAGCTGATCAACAAACCAAGCAACAGGGCCAATGAAAAACCAAGCGAAAAAATATTCAGCTGAGGGGCAGCCCGGGTCATAACACCAAATGATAAGTTCACCGTCAACAAGGCAATAACGCCAGCCAACGCCATATTTAATGCTGCTTTGAACATATGGCCAAACCACTCGGTCAACTGATAATAATCCACCGGCTGTAACATTGCCTTGCCAATCGGTAAGGTTTTAAAACTGAGTACCACTAGATTGAGCATGGCCAGATGACCATCGGTCGACAGAAACAACATGATCGCCAAAAACAGATAGAGCTGGCCGAGTACCGGGGTATTCTGCCCATTCGCCGGATCGACCATAGAGGCGAAACCGAGACTCGATTGCATACCAAGGATCTGCCCCACCAAGACAAAAGTCTGGGTAACAAACTGCGTCACCATTCCCATCGCGACGCCGATAATCACTTGCTGGGTGGTCGTTAGAAAACCTTGTAAAGACAATAAGGCAAGATCTTCGGGCACCTTGGGCAAAACGGGCATCACCGCAAACGTGATCGTTACGGCCAGATATAAGCGAATTTTAGGAGATACAAACCGGGCACCAAAAAAGGTCATCGCCATCATCATGGCCGAGATGCGGGTTAGGGGCCAAAAGTAATTGGCGATCCAGTCAAGCAGCAGTTCGGATGGATAGGCCATCAGGTTACTCGCCTGTCTCTATGCGGCATGTTTTTTTCGTACATGACACTCTGATATGCAACCCTTTGATATAAAATCCAGCTTTCATATACTGACTACCTTTTTCCGCCGGACTAATATAACAGCTGAGGAATTTGTTCGACGATCCGGAAAAAGTAATCCATCAGCATCTGCGTCATCATATGGCCGAAAAACATCAAGGCCAGTAAGGTAACGATCAGGCGAGGCAAGAAGCTCAACGTTTGCTCATTAATGGATGTCGCGGCCTGAAAAACCGCGACCACTAAGCCAATCAGCAAGCCCGGAACCACAATTGCGCAGACCATCAGCAACACCATGTACAGGGCTTCCTGGAATATTTCGACAAACGCTTCAGGTGTCATAACATTTCCTTTTGAATTGGTATCAGATACCAAAACTCCCCGCCAAGGTAGACAAAATCAGATTCCAGCCGTCAACCAGCACAAATAGCATCAACTTAAACGGCAACGATACAATCATCGGCGACAACATCATCATCCCCATCGCCATCAGTACCGATGCAACGACCAAATCAATGATTAAGAAAGGTAAGAACAACATAAAGCCGATCTGAAATGCCGTTTTCAGTTCAGAGGTAATAAATGCCGGGATCAGTACCGTCATCGCAACGTCTTGCGGATCGGTTGCCGTTGAACCCGACATATTAACAAAGCTTTCCAGATCTTTGACCCGGGTCTGTTTCAGCATGAACTGCCTCAGTGGCTGCTGGGCTGCGTCGAAAGCTTGCAGCGCGGTGACTTCTTCGTTGATATACGGTTGGATAGCATCGGTATTGATCTTATCGAGTACCGGCGACATGATAAAGAAAGTCAGGAACATCGCAATACCGATAATCACCTGATTCGACGGTGTCTGCTGCAGGCCCATCGCCTGCCTTAAAATCGACATCACCACCACAATACGGGTAAATGATGTCATTAAGATAACAATTGCCGGCAAGAAGCCTAAGGCTGTCATCAATGCCAGGATCTGCAGGGTTACCGAGTAATCTTCAGTGCCGTCAGGATTGACGGTAACAGAAAAAGCCGGAATACCGCCGCCACTGCCTTGGGTCAATAAACGAGATGCACCTTGTTCATTTTTCATCGCGCTGGCCGTAACACTCTCAGCACCAGCCGACAATGCTGGTAACGCATTGGCCGTGGTTTCCGCCATGACCGAAAAGGCAAAGAAAAAGGCAAAAGCCGCCAAAGTGGCGGCAATAATATTATTTCTTATCATTTATTTTCAACAACTTGCTTAGGTGGTTAGAAAAATCCCCACTTTGCTGCTCCCCCATGGGCAACGGCTCTTCTAATTTGGTTAGCAGCGAGATATTGTGTTGCGTTACCCCGACAAGCACTTGCTCGTTGCCGATCTGCAATAACACAATGCGTTCCCGCTGACCGATAGGCAACTGCTTCAGCACCTTTAACGAACTGTCCGACCCTTGAATACCGGGTAATTTCATTCGTCTTACTAACCAGGCTAAAAACAAGATAAGCAACACAACTAGCATCAACGAGGCTAACGTCGTCGCGACATTGATCTCGGGTGCCGGTGCAGCCAGTACCGGTAGGCTTATAAAGGCAGATCCTACACCAGCGAATAAAGATAGCGGATATTTCATGGTTAACCTTAACGAAGTTTCTTAATGCGCTCGGTCTGACTGATCACGTCTGTCAGACGAATACCAAACTTGTCATTAACCACAACCACTTCGCCGTGAGCAACCAGCGTACCGTTAACCATGACATCCAGTGATTCACCGGCAATACGGTCTAGCTCCACCACAGAGCCCTGATTCAATTGCAGCAAGTTACGAATACTGATTTGAGTGCGGCCCACTTCCATCGAAATGGTTACCGGAATGTCCATAATCGAATCGAGCTTACGCCGTTCATCATCCGAAATTGGCGTGCTTTCATCGGTGAGCTCTTCAAGAGGAGCCGGCTGTGCGGCTTCTTCAACCACCTGCTCTGCAAGTGCAGCAGCCCAATCATCAGCAATTTGTTGGTCATTTTGAGACATAACTTACACCCGTCATTTAATTGTCTGATTTATCTCTATTAATTTCTGTCAATGCAGAACCTAACTCATCACGGTCAAGAAAAGCCAAATCGGTTTTCATCATATCCGGACGCTTGAGTTTCTCGGTTACCTTCAAGGCGATGTTATCGCCAGATTTCCCCATTTTAGCACGGTAGGTTGGCAGATCTTCGACAAAAACAATCGCCGATTCCGGCAAATCAATCGGAATAATATCGCCCGCCTGCAGCTCCATCAAATCACGCAATGATAAATCAAGATCCAACAGGTTGGCGCGAATATTCACTGGCACATCCATGATTTCATCACGCAGGGCTTTGCTCCAGCGTACATCGGTATCCATCTTGTCGCTCTGCACACCGGCATCGAGCAGTTCCCGGATCGGTTCAACCATGGAGTACGGCATCACAACGTGGAAATCTCCCCCACCGCCATCCACTTCAATATGGAACGAACTGACGACAATCACTTCTGTTGGGCTAACAATGTTGGCCATGGTCGGGTTGACTTCTGAGTCAAGATATTCAAACTCAACGCCCATCACCGGCGACCAGGACTCACGGTAGTCTTCAAACACCAGTTTCAGCAGCATCTGGACTATGCGACGCTCTGTCGGGGTAAACTCTCGCCCTTCGATCTTGGCATGGAACCGGCCATCACCACCAAAGAAATTTTCCACCAGGATAAAGACCAGACGGGCTTCCATAGTAATTAATGCCGTACCTTTAAGCGGCCTGAAGCGCACCATGTTCAAACTGGTCGGAACGTACAGTGTATTCTGGTACTCACCAAATTTGATCATCTGCACGCCGTTAATTGATACTTCTGCCGTTTTACGCAGCATGTTAAACAAGCTGATACGCATATGGCGGGCAAAACGCTCGTTGATCAGTTCCAACGTTGGCATTCGGCCACGAACAATTCTGTCCTGAGATGAAAAGTCGTAATCGGCTACACGGTTGTCACCGGCAACCTCGCCCTCTTCATCTTCTACGTCATCAACACCATGTAACAGGGCATCGATTTCGTCTTGAGTTAGTAAGTCACTCACATTAAACCTATTGCATTACGAAACCAGTGAAGAGCACACGCTCGACGACTTGGTTACCGGAGACTTTCATCATCGCAGATTGTATCGCAGACAGTGCCTGCGTACGCAAGTCAATACGACCACTTGGGGTACGTAGCTGTTCTACCGTTGCCGCACCAAATGCTTGTAATAACGTACTTTCAATCAACGGGGTATGTTGCATGGCCACAGCTTCATTACTATCACCACGTACCATTAACTGTACTTTGACTTGTACCAGGCGATCGCGTTTATCGCCCGTGACATTAAAAATAAACGGTTGCGGAAGGATAACGTAATAAGCCGGCTCAACCTGAGTCGCTTGCTGTGTGGCGGCAGCGCTCTTTTCCGGCTCAGGGGACTCATCCCCCAGCAGTAACCATGCACCGACGCCGCCACCCAGTAGCACAACGACGAGTGCAATGATAATAATAAGCTTTTTTTTGCTTCCCGTATTTCCAGCGCCTTCGGCCATTCTTTCTCTTACCCTTTATTATTTATAATTTTATTTAAAATCAGAAGCTTAAATGTCAGCTTTTTATTCGACGCCTCTCAGCATCCGCATAGGGGACTAGTCTAAGTCTCGCTATTTCTTAAGCATAATAATCCACCCGATCATCAGCCTGCTTGACAAACATTTCTACCGCTTCTGAGCCTGAATGCCCCATTTCCGATTCGCCGCCTGTATGGTCGCTGCCGCCAGATTGTTGCTGGGTACCACCTTGCTGACCAGATTGGCCTAGTTGTTGACGCGATCCATCTTGTTGTACCGTGCTTTGTGCTAACTGTAATCCTTGCTGATGAAGCATCTCACGTAATCTTGGCATTGCCTGTTCAATCAGATCTCGGGTTTGCTGATTACCGACCGTAAACTGGACCGAGGCCTGATCCTGGTTGAGCGAGAGTTTAATCTGCAACTTACCTAACTCGGGTGGATCTAAACGGATATCAACATGTTTGAGGTTTTTCGACATCATCATGTTAACTCGCTCAGCCACTTGATCGCCGGCTTGTTCTTTAGACAACTGCAACGGAGTTTGTGCCTGCGCTAAGGCTTCACTTTTTGCCTGCCCGTTAATACTTTGTTGCCCGGACAATGAGCTGATCTGATGTGCAATATCAGCCGGTTTCGTCTCGGCATTGAGGTTAGCGCTCCCTTCGACCGTCGCGGCCAGAGCAGCACTGTTAACCGCCGAATCCACCAAAGCCGTATCACCTGTTGTCGGATCTGCCACTCCAGCGGTGGTCGTCACCATTGCGCCCGCCAGCACCGACGATGCCTGAGTGGTTGCCCAGGGTATCACCGTCGCGCCGTCTACCGGGGCTGCCATAACGGTACCATTGACGACGGTTGCGGGTGCAGCCGCTAACGTCGTTGCCAACGCCCCGCCAGATGTCGTCAGTGACAGCTTACTTAGGCCTCCGATATTGTCAGCTTCTACCTGCGACGGCATATCTGCCGGTAACAGTTGCGCAGACAACCTGACTTTGCCTGCGACCGCTTGCTCACCATCGGTTGTCACCGCCATCCCGGCCATCACTTGAGGATCTATCACCTGAGAAGCGATGTCTTCACGGTTCGGTAAAAGTTCACTCGCTTGGCTATCCGACCCAGCTACCTGTGCAGATGACGCGGCAAAAACATTCGCCAGTTGCTCAGGACTGAGATCCGATTTGCTCTGAACGTCCGCTTCAGAGAGAGGCAGCCCTGCAGGATCCTGCGTACCAGCCGCCATCGTAGCTGTTGCCGCCACACTGCCAGTGTCGCTCGACGCATCAGTTGTTGTGTCACCCGTTACCGAGCCCATCATTTGGCTCATCAAGGGCTTAGCCGTATCACTGGTTGCTGCATCTGGCGGCAACGTTTTGCCAGCAGCCGAATGGGACTCCGACAGTTGCTGATTGGCTGCCGACAAGCGGTTAAGTAATTCTTCAGCGTCCGCCATTATCTGATGCTTATCTTCCGGATCAAGCGCTGTTTCTTGTGAGTCGGCTTGCTTGCCCGAGATTTGTTCGCTCTCGGTAGCAGATGCGCTCAATTTGCTCACGTCGACGATCTGTTCTATCTCAGCAAGCTGAACATCATCGCTCACTACATCTGAATCAATTTCGGTACTCAGGGTTTGTGCGGAAACAAAACCAAGCACCTGATTTTCTGGGTCAATGTTATCTGAACTGACCTTTTTGGCCGCACTCGCTGGCATGTCTTGCTTATCGCTGATTACGTCGTTCAGCTCGCTGGCAAAACGGTCTGCTCCATTGCTAGCCGCAGATGGTTGCAGATCGCCCTTTACGCTTTCAGCCGTCGCTTTTCCCTCAACGGCGATTTTACCGCTCCCCGAGCGAGGTAATGATGCTGAAAAATCTGCTGACAATAGACTAGACGAATTCATTGCGACTCTTTACATTGAGAATACCGGTAAGAATTTCATGCAAAAAACGCACCAGATTATACATTTCAGAAAGCGAATAGCGCGTTTCAAACCTCTCGCCCCTAACGCCTGCGAGCAAACTGCAGGGTCGAAAATTCATCCATCATCTGTTGTTCTTGCCGATCGAGCTTTTGCTGCCGTTCCGTCTTTTTTTTGTCTAACAGCCATTCGATCGAACGACGCTTTTTTCTTACCTCGTGCCAATGTTCGCTGCACTGTTCCACCTGAAAGTCAAACTGATAGCCGGCTTCTTTTTGCTTAGCAAGCGTCTCATCAAGCTGAGTCAGGAATTTTTGTAAGTGACTATACGAACTGGCCGTTAATCCTTGCTGACCACGCACTGAAAACTGTTTACAGTAATCCAGCCGGTACTGTTCTATTTGCTGCAGCTGCTGAAGATAATTTCCCTGTTCTAACCGGGCCTGATTCAACGCAAGCGATGCCTGATGTTCTTCATCTTTGGTTTTATTTAAAATCAGTTCTAATGCACTGTCTGACATAGCCGTTCCAATTTGCTCAGGCCATTAGCCTTGGGGCGCTTGTTTATCTTTCAACATAATTGCGGTGTCTTTGTGTTTGATTAGCCACTTAAGGTTGAGCGCAACATATTGACGCACATATCGTATGGTACAGACTCTTTCATCTCCTGCTGCAGATAAGCGTCTAATTTTGGCTTGAAGATAAAGGCCTGGTCGATACTGGGATCCGTTCCGGGTTTATACGCACCGATTGAAACCAGATCCTGATTCTTGCGGCAAATGGACAATATCTGCCGCACGGCTTTTGACATCAACATGTGCTCGTCACTGACAATCGCAGGCATTACACGGCTAACCGAACGTTCAACATCGATGGCCGGATAATGTCCGGCATCGGCCATTTCTCGGGATAAGACAATGTGACCATCGAGGATCGCCCGCGAGGCATCGGCGATGGGATCTTGTAAATCATCTCCTTCGGTCAGCACAGTAAAGAAGGCTGTAATTGACCCCTGGCTCTCGCTGCCGTTCCCCGCCCGCTCTACCAGCGCCGGTAACTTGGCAAATACTGAGGGCGGATACCCTTTGGTCGCCGGAGGCTCGCCCACCGACAAGGCGATTTCACGCTGGGCCTGAGCAAATCGAGTCAGTGAATCCATCAATAACAGAACATCTTGCCCCTGATCTCGGAAATATTCCGCGATTGTCAGAGCAGTCTGACACCCTTTTAAACGCATTAAAGGTGACGCATCAGCAGGTGCCGCTATTACCACGGCACGCTGGCGTCCCTCTTCACCGAGGATCTCGTCAATAAACTCTTTTACTTCCCGGCCACGTTCGCCGATCAACCCGACTACAACAACCTGGGCTGTCGTGCCGCGGGTCATCATGCCGAGGGTCACCGACTTACCGACACCTGAGCCGGCAAACAATCCGATGCGCTGGCCTTTGCCAACCGAAAGCAAACCATTAATGGCTTTAATACCCACATCAAGCGGCTCTTTGATCGGCTTACGCGCTAATGGGTTGATCGGCGCGGCATTAAAAGGGGCGCGGGTGGCGGTAAATATCTCGCCCAGACCATCAAGTGGATTACCGACGCCGTCGATCACCCGGCCTAATAATTCCGGCCCGACAGGTAAGCCGCTGTCCTGTAATACCGGCGTCACTCGGGCGCCAGGCATCACTCCGGTCAGCTGTTCACTGGGCATCAGAAATAAGGTTTCACCCGAGAAGCCAACAACTTCAGCTTCCATCTCACCGTTTAAGGTTTCCACGCGGCACTGACTGCCAACAGGCGCACGGCAGCCAATGGCTTCTAACGTTAAACCGACAACGCGGACCAGTCGTCCGGAAGCAACAGGGCGACACGCTAAGCCTTCAGTCTGGTATTGAGAGAGTCGCATTGCCAATGACGAAGACATTACTGCCCTCCTGACGGCTGGCTGTTGGCTCCACTAAATTGTTGCAATAAATGGCGAATACGATCTTCAATAAAATAATCGACCGTGGAGTCCTGTGATTTCAACTGAAGATCACCACGACTGAGTGACGGCTCCGCCTGTAATGACCACTTTCGCTCGGTCAGATCCTCTTCGCCATATGCTTTGCGCACCACGTCAAGATCATCAGGGTGAAGACTTAACTTTGTCTGGCGCTCGGCTATCGGTAGAGTAGCAATCACTTCACGGATGGTATTGAGTATAACTTGAGGATTAGTCTGTACTTCCACCCGAATTAATTCACGGGTCAGGCTGGTTACCAGATTCAGAACCTGATTTTCCACATCGGTATCGATTTGTTGCAATGGCGTGGCAAGCTGCTCAATCAACTGCATAAGATGCGATACCTGCTCACTAATTTGGGTTTGCCCCTGCTCCAGCCCTTGTTCCAGCCCTTGCTCACGGCCTTCCACCAGCCCCGTTTCAAGTCCTTCGGCCTTGCCGGCCTCGAAACCTTCAGCGTGCCCGGCTGCTTTACCCTCAGCAACCCCTTCGTCATAGGCTGATTGACGGATATCTTCTAAGTCAGAAGCCGTTAACGGGGGAGGCCCTTGTTCTTCTTCCTCTTCAAGCTCCTCTGACTGCCAGCTCGGATCGTAGTTAAGGGCATTATCACTGGGTGCCTCTCGCTGCTGGCTGTAGTCAGGGTACGCCCAACGTTCAAGCTCCTGAGCCTGATGTTCAGATACGCGAAGAAAACCACGGCGGCGTTCATTCGTCATACTGATAACCTAGGACAAGATCTGATTAGCTTACAGGAATTCATCAGCACCACCGCCACCTCCGAGCATTAACTCACCGGCATCGGCCAGACGACGGGCGATAGAAAGAATTTCTTTCTGTGCCGCTTCCACATCGGCCACACGGATAGGACCCATTGCTTCCAGGTCGTCTTGCAGCATTTCTGCCGCACGTTTTGACATATTACGGAGAATTTTCTCACGCAGGGTATCATCAGCACCTTTAAGGGCTTTCTGCAGCAGATCTTGCGGTACGTCACGCAGTAACAACTGGATTCCGCGATCGTCCACCTCAACAAGATTTTCAAATACAAACATCAGATCTTGGATTTGTGTTGCCATATCCTCGTCATTTTCATGGATCTGATCCATCAACAAGCCTTCGACATTGTTATCGAGGTAGTTCATGATTTCAGCCGCTGCTTTCAAGCCGCCAATTTTGGCCGCCTGAGTACCAGCCTGACCGGCAAACTGTTTCTCCATGATGTCATTCAGTTCATGCAATGCTGCTGGCTGAACTTCTTCAAGATTGGCAATACGCATCATCAGATCAAGCCGGACACGCTCTGAGAACTGAGACATGATTTCGGCAGACTGCTCAGGCTCCAGGTATGACAGTACGATAGTCTGGATCTGCGGGTGCTCGTTAAGAATAATGCTGGCAACCTGCCGCGGATCCATCCACTTCAATGAATCCAGCCCGCGAGAACCACTGCCCATCAGGATCTGATCAACCAGGTTATTCGCTTTATCTTCACCTAACGCAGCAATCAGGGTATTACGGACAAAATCTTCGCTGCCCGTACCGATACTGCTGTACTTCTGAATATCTTCGAGGAAATGGCGATGTACTGCAGAGGCCTTCTCCTGACTCAAATCTGCCATACTTGCCATCGAGCTACCGACTCGCTGGACCTGTTTCGGTTCAAGATGACGAATAATACTGGCCGCGTCCTGTTCACTGAGGCTGAGCAATAAGATCGCTGCTTTCTCAGTGCCGCTTAAGGTCATGACATCAAATTTTTTATCTTCAGTGGTTGCAACTTCATTAGCCATCTTCGTTTAACCAACCTTTCACTACTTGCACTGCTAAATCTTGCTCATTTGCCACCAACGCTCTGACCGCTTTTAGCAGATCTTCATCTTTATGCAGGTTTGGCAAATCTATATTACTGCTACTCAATTCAAAACTTTCCATACCATCGAGCTCAGCACCAATCAAACCAACCCCCTCTTCGCCATTGGCAAGGATCGGTAAGCCATTTGCATCAAGCGGCGTACCATCTGAGGCCTGGTTCGGATACAACAATTTTTTCATCGCCGGACGAACCAGCACGATGATTACGACGATAATCACCAAAGCGGCAGCCAGCCAGCGTATCCAGTTATTGAAATTCGGATGCTCCCAAATAGGCAAATCAACCAATTGCATCTCTTCCGGTACCGCGAATGCAACTGAGATGACTTCCAGCAGATCACCCCGTGACTCAGCAAACCCAACCCCGCCCATTAACAACCTGCGGATTTTAACCAAATCAGCTTCACTGACCGGGACGCGGGTAATTTCACCGGTTTCAGGGTTAATCACTTGCTTGTAATTGATCGCCACAGATACGGTCTGACGACTGATCGTGCCTGATTGGGCCCGCTTATGACTAATCGTGGTATCTAGTTCGAAGTTACGGGTGGCTTCACGGTGAACAGAGCCGTTGTTTGACCCCTTGCCTGACTGCATATCAGCAATGTCTTGCGGGATAGATGAGTCTGCAGGAGGCTGATTACTTAATGCGCCGGGAATGCCTGCAACCACATTGCCGTTATTGTAATCTTCCAGCGTATATTCACTGCGGGTTGATGGCGTCGCAGGATCAAACTGTTTACGCGTTTCTTCAATCGCACTGAAATCCATCGAGATATCGACCTGAGAGGTATAATTTCCCAGCCCTAAAACAGGAATTAAAATTGCGTCAATTTTTTCACGCAAGGTTTTTTCCTGTTTACGCTCTAATTCATATTCTTTACGCTTCGCCGTCGCACTCGGATCTTCAGTGCCCGAACTCAACAGCCGACCATGTTGATCGGTCACCGTCACTCGGGTTGGTTTCAGGTTAGGAACAGCCGTTGCCACCATATCAACAATGGAGTCAACTTCTTGCTGACCCAGCATGCCATTTGATGACAAGGTCAGAAACACCGTTGCTGACGCTTCCTGATTATGACGTACAAACACGCTTTGCTTAGGCATCGCCAAAAGCACCTGGGCTTTGCGTACCTGACGGATCTGTTCAATGGCACGAGCAAGCTGACGTTCCCGACTAAGCTTTAACCGCTCACGTTCAAGACGCTGGGAAACACCAAAGCCCATGTCTTGCAGCAAAATATCATCGCCTTCGGACACCACCGAATTTAACCCCGTACGGGTTAAGTCCAGCTTAATTGCAGCAAAATCATCAGCCGGAACACGAATCGTGTTCCCTTCCAGTTTGTAGTTCACCTTCTTCTGATCAAAATGATCAAGGATCGGAATAAGTTCATCTGTGGAATAGGTGCCGAGCGGACGCATCTCGGGCTCTTTTATCCACATCACCACCATGACAATTAATGCCACACAGATAGCAACAGACAGCACAAGAATAACCTGGCGTAATAAGTCCAGGTTGCCTAACAGGCTATCAACACGAGTGGCGCTTTTTTCTTCTGCATCGGGGTTATGCAGATCGAGTTCACTGTCTGTGACAACAGGAGCCGGTGCATTTCCCGCTACAGCTAATTCGTGGTTTGGTGTTTGTTCCGACACTAACTATATCCTGGATTACACTGGCATATTCATTAATTGTTTATAAGCTTCCACCAGTTTATTGCGAACCTGTACGGTAGCTTCAAAAGCAACACTCGATTTATTTCTTGCAATCATCACATCGGATAACGATACACTGCGATCCCCTTGATCGAACCGGGTGCTGAGATCGCTCGATTGCCCCTGAAGCTGATTAACCGACTTAACCGCATCGTTAAGCAATGCACCAAAATCGGCACTGACCTGCTGTCCCGTTGCCGGGCGAGAGGTATTTTGCGCTTCCAGCTTCAGGCTTTGCATTTCTGTTTGTAGTCCATTGACGTTCATTGTCTTCCTCGCGCTGTCATTATATTGACGATGGTGTCGATTAGCACTGCTTTTGCTCATTAAATGGCAAACTTAACGCCAGTTTTATTAATAAGCCGTAATAAATCACGCTTAATCTTATCAGAGTGGGATCTCAATTCCGGCATCGCGCATTTTTGCTAACTTGTAGCGCAATGTTCGCGGGCTGATGCCCAATTGTTCAGCCACGTCTTTACGTCGGCCTTCACAGCTTTTAATGGTATCGAGAATAATGGTGAACTCCTGCTCGCGAAGTTCATTTCCTAGTCCGTCGCGTGACGCTGCAACCGAGACAGGTTCAACAGTGGGTCGTTCTGCAGGTAATTGCACTGTCGTATGCAATTGTACCGCGGATTGCAGGCTGTGCGCATCCAGCCAGTCCAGCCCTTCCAGTAAAATATGTCCGCTTTCAATACTGAGGCTGTCACATAAAATTAATGCACGCTGAATAACGTTATCAAGCTCACGTACATTGCCCGGCCACCCGTATTGCTGCAATTTCACTTGCGCACTCTGGCTCAGTACCGGTACCGGTAACCCTTGTTTCATACAATGGCGTTCAGTGAAATATTGTGCCAACGGCACGATATCACCTTTACGATCTGTCAGCGCCGGCCAGACTAACGGAAACACATTCAGACGATAATACAGATCTTCGCGGAAATGTCCTTGCGCCACATACTGTTTTAAATCGCGGTTGCTGGTTGCCAGAACACGGATATTCAGCTTGATACTTTTACGACTGCCCAAGCGTTCGACTTCACGCTCTTGCAACACCCGGAGCAATTTTGCTTGCAGGTTTAAATCCATCTCACTGATTTCATCCAGTAAAATAGTGCCGCCCTGGGCTTGCTCAAATTTTCCCGGACACGCTTGCACGGCCCCGGTAAATGCGCCTTTTTCATAGCCGAATAACGTGGCTTCCAGCATATTATCCGGGATCGCCGCACAGTTAATGGCAACAAATGGGCCTTCGCTGCGATTGGAGTGATCATGGATGTAGCGCGACATAACCTCTTTACCGCAACCGCTCGGGCCTAGCACCATTACATTGGCGTCCGTTTTCGCGACCTTATCAGCTAAAGCGAGTAGTTTGAGGCTCTTCTCATCAGCGACAATAGCATGGCTTGACTCACTCTTGACTGGCGCATAACGACTCACCATGTTGAGCAGTACTTCGGGGGCAAATGGCTTAGCCATATAATCAATCGCCCCTTCTTTCATTGCTGATACCGCATCTTCAATGTTGGCGTAAGCGGTCATTAACAAAACTGGTGTCTTCGGCCAGTGCAGTTTGATATTACGTAATAACCCCAAGCCATCCATACCGGCCATCTGCACATCAGAAACGACAATATCAACAGGTTCCGATTTCAATATCAGTAAAGCTTGTTCTGCACTGTCTGCTTCTATCCATTGGTACCCCGCCAGCGCTAATGTATCAATCAAGGCTTCACGCAAGCCTTCATCATCCTCTACGACTAATACACGGCTTTGATTCATCGAAATTCTCCTAGCGCTGCCTGCTTCAAGGCCTGTTGTTCACTGTCCGAGCAGGTATTAACCTGCAGCGGTGCCTGATTTTCCGCAAGGGGAACCTTTAAAGTAAAACACGCCCCGTGGCCTGGTTCTGACTTTAATAAAAGGTGACCTTTATGGGCATTTGCTACCATCTGTACCACCGCCAGCCCCAATCCGGTTCCTTGCTGACGAGTCGTGAAAAACGGCTCTAATATTTTCGCCTGCATATCAGCCGGGATACCCGGCCCGTTATCGGTTACCGACAGATAGACATCACTGTTATACCGGGTGCAACTTACCGCGACTTTACATTGTTTACCCGACATCTGAATCGCGTTGGTGATCACATTACTTAATGCACTGGCCAGTGCATTGGCATTGCCCAAAATCATTGCACTTTCATCATCGCAATCAATACTGAAGTCGACCTGGTTCGCCACCACCTGCGCCTCCACCATTGGTTCCAGCTCGTTAAGCAAGCTCTCGAGGTCAAAGCGGTTTACCACCTTGTTGTCTCCGCCCTTGGCAAACAGCAACATATCATTGACTTGCTTCTCCAGGTCGTGAAGGCGATCAACTAATTTCGTCTGAAAGCGCTGTCGGGTCTGGGTATTCAGGTTAGGTGCCGATAAATTAGAGGCATACAGCATCGCACTTGATAAAGGGGTACGCACTTGATGTGCCAGAGAAGCGACCATTCTCCCCAGAGATGATAGCCGTTGCATTTCACTGAAACGGGATTGCAGCAGACGAGTTTCGGTCATATCGGTGATCAGAATCAGCTGACCGGCATCAGAAGCAGAAATCGCTAATTTAACCTTACGTCCGCTACGTAAAGAGACTTCATGACCGTCATCCTCCTGAGGAGCAAAAGCACGCTGGATCACCGAGAACCAGCGCTCTCCCTCAAGCGGCTCTTCTAACAGCCGGTGAGCCTCTGGGTTTGCTTCACATACGCACCCCATCGGATCAAGTAGAATCACTCCCGCAGGCATGACATCCAGTACTTGTTTATAACGGCTGATTTGCTGAGTTAACGTTCCTAGCGGAGATTCGATTTCACCCATGCGATACCTAACAAAAGTACATAAAATGCTTAATTAAGCATTTTCCATGCCAAATTAAAACCAATAGTATCAACAGGTTGAGTAAGAGGAAAGGGCTTTGGCAGGGTCAATAAAATGACACCCGCCCTAAAAAAGTGACAATTTAACGTAATTCTTCTTTGTTTAAACCATACTTACGCATTTTCTCAACCAGAGTCGTTCGACGCATACCTAACATATCAGCGGCACGGGCAACAACCCCCGACTGAGCTTCAAGTGCCTGGCAGATCATCTCTACTTCAAGTTCAGCCAGCATCTCTTTCAGGTTTACCCCTTCCGACGGCAGATCATTTAAGCCTAAGATTTCTTCCTGTTCACTATATGAAGAGGCGAACATATCGGCTAATGCTGCACGTTCCTGATCTTCTGTCGACAGAAAATTCTCTTCTGGCTGGAAGTCAGGAATATGGCTATAGCGATATTTCACCGGCAAATGATTCACATCGACCATTTCCCCCGGATACAGGATAAGAAGGCGTTCAACCAGATTCGCCAGTTCGCGAACATTGCCTGGCCAGTCATGCTCCATCAATGAAGTAATCGCCCGCGGCGTAAAGTGGATTAACTTCGCGCCTTCCGCTTCCATTCTTGCCAGCAGTTCTTGCAGCAACAGCGGCGTATCTTCAATACGTTCACGTAACGCCGGCATTTCAATAGGGAACACATTCAAGCGATAGTATAAATCTTCACGGAAGGTATTCTCGAGGATCATTGCATCGAGATTACGGTGTGTCGCCGCAATAATGCGGACATTGGTTTTAATGGTCGCATTTCCCCCCACCCGCTCAAAACAACGCTCCTGAAGCACGCGCAGTAATTTCACCTGCATCGACATCGGCATATCACCGATCTCATCGAGAAATAACGTGCCTCCGTCAGCCAACTCAAAACGTCCCTTGCGCGAAGAAATCGCCCCGGTGAAGGCCCCTTTTTCATGGCCAAACAATTCACTTTCAAGCAGATCCGGTGGAATAGCACCGCAGTTAACTGGCACGAATGGGCCGTTGCCACGAGAAGAGTGATAATGAATATTGCGCGCAACAACTTCTTTACCGGTACCGGATTCCCCAAGGATCAAAACACTGGCATCTGTTGATGCAACTTGCTCTATAAGGTGTCGTACCTGGCTGATGCTTTCACTGCGCCCCACCATGCTGCGGAATAACACATTCTTGCGCCCGATCTGAGGCACCTGAAAAGTACGCTTACCAAGAAACTCCTGACAATGGCGTAATGCACCGGCTAACTGACCGTAATTTAGCGGTAACTCTAACTCACCCACATAGTTGGTCAGCCCTGCTAAGTCGCGGGCATGATCAGATAAGGCAATCACCGGGATATGATTATGAATGCGTAAGTAGTCCAGAATTTTCTTAAGTGATTTATTGGAACTAATTTTACCCAGTAAACAGGCACCCCATGCCCTTTCCCAAAGTGGGTTTTCTACTTCATCGGTTGATACTGCTTCATGCTGTTCACCAACAAAGTTAAGAATCACACTGAGGTCATGACGGTGCTGCAGATCGTCATCAATAACGAGGGTCTTTGCTATACCTTGCATAGGACTGATATTGCCTGCCTTTATAAGAATTTTATATTTTGTGGCGTATTCGAGAGGAACAGCAACCAAAAGTTATGGGCTGCTATTGTAATAAAAGCACAGGAGAAGGCAACCGGGGACGCATAAAAGCTGTGACCCCAGTACAAAGGAATAAATAAACTAAGACAGGTTTTGGCTAAAATTGGATCTATTCAGGGGATTTCTGTAACTATCTAGCAATCCCCATTGACTATAGACGATAAGAATAACGACTACACATCAAGCTGAGTCATGTTGTGATAATCCACCGGGATCTGTTCCCATGCTGATTTGATCTCACGTAGCATATCGATCACATCATCAATCGGCTCAGGCTTGTTTTCCTGGTTTGCCAGGTAAATTTGCTGGATCATGAAGTCGTACAATGCGTCAAGGTTGGCCGCAATCTCACCGCCGTCTTCCATCGACAGGCAGCTGCGTAAACTGATAATAATATCGAGTGCTTTACCCAAACGTTCGCCTTTGATAGCAATCGAACCTTGCTGCATCGCGGATTTACCCTGGATAAGGCGCTCTATTGCACCGCCCATTAACATCTGGATCACCCGATGAGGAGATGCCGACGTTAACTGACTGTCTACTGAGACTCGTTTGTAAGCCTGTAGCGATCCTCTCATTGCCATTTTATTACCTTACCGAAATTTATTATAAACCTGCATCGAGCGTTGCCCGTGCTGTAGTCGTTGTAGTTGGCTTGCTGACATATCTCTGTGGTGACGGATCCGCGCAAGCAAACACGTTGTCCGTTCAACCGCAGCCTGCCACTCCTCTTTATTTAAGCGTTCAGGCTCAGCCATCAACTGTTGTAAAAGAGACTCGCGTTGCTGCAATAACTGTTGCAACTCATCAGAAGCAACGTCACCTTCAACAGCTAAAATCGCCTCCAGTTCATTGTCTAACTGATTTAAACGTTGCATAAAGGCTCTCTTCAATCATTACATCTGGGGCATCATGCTCATCATAGAACCAAGCTGGCCCTGCATTTTACCCATTGCTGAATCCATCGCCGTAAACTGATCATGGGTGCGCTTTTGCACGCTGTCCATGCGACGATCTAACTTCGCCTGATCAGAATTTAAACGCGTTACCTGATCTGTTAAGCTGTTTTCCCGCCCTCTGATACTGCCAGTGATCCCGGTATGCGAGTGGATCAAATCTTCAACCCTGCGCGCAAAACCATTAGGACCACCAAAAAATTCGCCGACATCGGAAAAATTCTTATCAAGCTGTTTGTCCAGCAGATCATAATCGACCTCCAGCCGGCCGTTCATACTCGTGGTGATGCCCAGTTCCGTCAGGGTTTTAACCGACGCTGGTGCATCATCGACCGGCGTCGAAAAAGCGGCTCGCAGTTGGTTGGTGACAGCACGGATAATGGTGTCACCCATTAAAGGGCCTTTTTCCTGAGTTTGTGGATCAAACTTGCCAAGTTGCTGGCTGACATCAAAAAACTGGTTATAAGCATTCACAAACTGCTCAATGGCGCCACCGACCTGGTTACGATCATAACTCACATCCACGACAGCATGGGGCGTTTCCAGGCCATCGGTCAACTGAGCTAAGTTCAGATCAACCCCTTTAATCGCATCTTCAATCACGTTCGTACTGCTGGTGACAACCGCCAACCCATCAATCAGCACGCGGGCATCTTTCGCCGGCTGCATTTCAGTCATGGAATTAACGTCATGGTTGCTGTTGAAACCAAACTTTTGCAACGTACTGAATGAAGGCGCATCGACTTTAACCTTGATGCTATTTTCTTCACCAGGTTTATCAGACGCCAACACCAAACGCGCCCCGACATCATCTTTAATGATGGATGCCATCACTCCGGGGTTAGATGGATGTCGGTTTATCAGCCGAACAACATCGATAATTTTGCTTTCATCTTCCGGGATATCAACCGTAAACGGCGTACCTGCCAGGCCGATAGCAAGTTTTCCCGCTCCCAATTTCTCTTTTTCATCAAAAGAGCTTGAAACAATTTTGTGAGATTGGGCGAGTTGTTGAACGTTAACCGTATATTTACCGGGAATGGCTTCGGGTGAGGCTGAAGCGGTTAAAACATCAGTGTCGTTAGAACTCGCCGTTCGCGCAGATAATACATCATTGTGACGAAAATCCGCCATCAGGTTTTTCATGGTATCTAACGAACCTTTCAGCCGCCCGTAGGCACTGAGACTGACATCAACTTTATCTCGCTGCTGATTGATACGCGCTTCTTTTGGAGCCCGTTCAGATTCAACGATCTTATTAACCATGTTGTTAATATCAAGACCTGAAGCGGTGGCTGATGCGCCTATGTTCATTGACTACCTCAAATGATACCAGAGTTACACTTTTGTCGTTACCAGCCCCCCGGAATGCGATGCTAGCTGCCGGGAAAGTTCCAACATATCTTCATCAGGGATCTGCCTGACCACATCACCATTTCGTTTTTCATAGACAGTGACAACATCACGACCAGATTCTTCATCGATACGAAATGCCAGGCCTTTATTCAAGGTGCCGACAAACTCTTCGATTTTTTCAACCATTTTCTCAAGCTGTTCGCGTTGGATCTCACCATGCTTTTTCAGCTCCGTCGATTGCTCTACCCGACGGACGTCCGCTTTACCTTTATCACTGCTGTGATCAAGGTCTGCGGCATTAACGGGGTTAGATGCTGATGGCAAGCCCCGAGAATCGTCTGAAATACTAGCAACATTTGTGCCATTTCTTGATAGCGATGAGGGCTGAGATGAAGTTGACACGGGTTTTATATCCATAATCATTCACCTTCTTACTTTTCTGAAAGCTGCATATAGCAGAAAACGGCAAGGGAAGGCCCCTTGCCGTTTTTAATGGAATTAACCTAGTAGGCTAAGTGCAGCTTGTGGCGCTTGTTTTGCTTGCGCAAGAATTGACGTCGCAGCCTGAGAAAGGATCTGGTTCTTGGTCATATTCGTTGTTTCTTTCGCAAAATCAGTATCACGAATACGGCTGTTAGAAGCAGAAACGTTTTCGTTAACGTTGTCTAAGTTGTTGATGGTGTGGTTCAGACGGTTCTGAGACGCACCCAACTTCGCACGGTCAGAGTCAATTTGCTTCAGGGCGTTATCAAGAATGGCGACGGCCTGCTGTGAACCACCTACCGATTCAACGTTGATCTCCTGAACAGATGCACTGCCCGCACCGGCTGCAGCATCTGCCAGACCTAGCGCAGCCGTTGTTGCTCCGCCTTCAAATGTGATCGCGGTATCTGAATCAGAAACAACCTGTAGCGCTAACTTTTCAACATCGTTGCCATTGGCATCTTGTTCAATAATCGTTGCAACAGATGCATTCACACCATCAACACGACCATTGATCTTGGTCGCAAGCTCTTCAATGTCATCGCCTTCTTTCATCTGAACAGCTGTGCCATTGATTTTAAGATCTTCACCAGCCATCGCAGCAGACACTTGCCAGTCAGAACCAACGCCAGCCGTTCCTTTCACTGCGGTGCTACTCATCGCATCAGCACGAGTATCAGTCAGAGTAAGCTGTACCGCTTCACCTGAGTCGGCACCAACCTGAATAGAGCGACTGCCAAATGTACCGTTCATCAGCTTGGTACCACCGAAAGAGGTGGTTTCGGCGATACGGTTTATTTCATCTTTCAGTGCTGTCACTTCTTCCTGGATAGCAACACGGTCATCTTTAGAGTTAGAACCGTTAGCAGACTGTAGTGACAAGTCACGCATGCGCTGCAGAATGTTAGTCGTTTCCTGCATTGAACCTTCTGCGGTCTGTGCCATAGAGATACCGTCATTGGCGTTACGTACCGCAACATCCAGACCACGGCTCTGGGTCATCAAACGGTTAGATATTTGCAGACCTGCCGCATCATCTTTCGCACTGTTGATTTTGCTACCTGTCGCAAGACGCTCCATAGATTTGCCAGTTGCTTCAGTTGCCTGGCCTAAGTAACGCTGAGCGGTCATTGCAGAAACGTTAGTGTTTACTGTAACTGCCATAATGTATCTCCTTCAGTATTCAAAATGGCTTGACCAGCCCAGCCGGAAAAACCTTGTTATTCTTAGTACATGAGTTGTAACGGCATGCTCAGGAAAACCTTTAAGTTTTTTTTTAGAAAATTTTGAAAACCGTAAGAAGTGTGATCAAGTTAATAAAAATCAACCCGATAATGTACAAAATCGTTCTGGGGTTCGGGAGGCCAGGAACAGGCAACAAAAAACGGCAAGGGATTGCCCCTTTGCCGTTTTTTATTTCAATGCGGGAAGACTATTGCAGCAGCGTCAGTGCTGCCTGTGGTACCTGCTTGGCCTGAGCCAGAATCGAGGTGCTGGCTTGCTGCAAGATCTGATTTTTAGCCATCTGCGTCGATTCCTTGGCAAAGTCCGTATCACGAATACGACTGTTCGAGGTCGATACATTTTCGGCAGTATTGGCCAGGTTGTTGATGGTATGGCCGAGACGGTTCTGCTTCGCACCCAGATCCGCACGCTGAGTATCGATATACTTCAGTGCCGCATCAATCGTACCGACAGCCTCCTGGGCACCGCCAACCGTGCCTACATCAACTTTTTGTACCGTGATTGACTGACTTGCTGAACCACTAAACAGATCCACACTTGCGCCCGCCGCATCTTTGCCTTGCGCGAGCTTTGTTGTGCCATCAATGGTGACGGCTCCGTTTTCGGAAAAAAGCTGAAGCTCACCTTTTTCACTGACAGAGGCGACAACGGCGGTTTGTTGCCCATTGATTCGCGTCGCCACTTCTTCAATATCATCACCGGCAATCATGTTAACTGAGACAGGATCGGTAGAGCCCGCAACCTTAATGACCAGTTGATCACCTGCAGCCGCTTGCCAGTCAGCACCCGCCATCCCTTTGGCCTTGATGATATCGCCCCCCATGCGCGAGTCATCGGCACGGACGCTGGTCAGGCCCATGATGATCGCTTCACCGGAATCTGCACCAATCTGAAACGCCGCTTCGCCGAACTGACCATTCAACAGTTTACGACCACCAAACGCCGTCGTTTCCGCAATACGGTTCAGCTCGTCCTGCAACGCTGAGACTTCTTGCTGAATTGCCTCACGATCATCATCTGAGTTGGCGCCGTTGGAAGACTGGAGTGACAGATCACGCATACGCTGCAGAATACTGGTGGATTCTTGCAAGGCACCTTCTGCCGTCTGGGCAATCGAAATACCGTCATTGGCGTTGCGTATGGCAACATTCAGACCCCGAGTTTGCGCCACTAGACGATTGGAAATTTGCAGACCCGCGGCATCATCTTTTGCGCTGTTGATTTTGCTACCCGTGGATAGACGCTCCATCGATTGGCTAAGCTCACCAGATGCTTTATTCAGGTAACGCTGCGCAGTCATGGCAGACACGTTGGTGTTTACAGTTACACCCATTTTGCTCTCCTTTGACTTTCGCTTTCAAGCGAAACAGCCTACCCGCAACGAACAGTTCAAAAGACAGTGAAGCGGGGCCAGCTATAAATTAATTTTCATTGGCAATAAATTTGCCACCGACCAGAACAAAGCAAACAACGTGCCAACATTAAAATCGTTATATAACATAATGTTAATGATGGGTGGCAACGGCAATATATAAAGGCGGCAATAACGTGCCCTTTAAGTCTATCGGGTAATTCCAATCGGAATAACAGTCGAACCATGCAGCAAGAGTAGGGGGCAGAAAAAGAAAAAGCCTTTGCATCAACAAAGGCTTTTCTTTTTCCAGACAAACCATTCGAGACAATCAAATATAATTGAACAGGTTCAAGTCTTTGGTTTTAGCAAAGGCTTGCTGCGATGCCTGCAATGCCATCATATTTTCATTTAGTTCAATGACGGCACTGGCATAATCTAAATCTTCCAGTGTGCCGCGAGCCTGGCTCATTACGATTCTAAAATCCTGGTGCATATCTTCCTGACGATCTAAGGTTTGCAGGCGAGTACCCACCTCTGAGCGTGTTCGGTTTATATGCTTGAACGCTTGCGACATCTCTTCTGCGACCTGATGCAATTCTGCACTGGCTGAGGCATCAGACACATCTTTATCCGCCAGCTCAATACCCCGCTTAAAGGCATCGAAAACACTGATATGCTCCTGGCGATTTAATGTCAGACTATCACCATCTGTCACCTCGCCTTCCAGATCAATTTGCAGTGTTCCCCATTGGATTCCGGTTTGCGGATCAAAAGGAGCGCTATTAACTAACGTGCCATTTTGAAACAGTTCGTATGATGTTCCGGCTCCGGACGTTGAAAACGCCACCCGATATTCAGACTGATCAGTATCGTTAGTATTGCTGGCCTGTGATAACAGCAATAATGAACCGCTCTGCAGAGCGTAATCAGCCTGGTAGTCACCATATGGATTAGCGACTTCCATGAAGAGTTTATCACCGGCATCATTGACCGGAACATCGACCGAAGGGGCCACTTTTGCCATCCGCTGATAACTGTCACCAACATAGGTCACATGGCCACTGTTATCACGGAAAAAAGGCTGCTGGCTGTATTGGGTGCCGGCAAAAACAAAATTACCTGACTCATCTTTGCTGTTAACCAGATTCATAAATGAATCGTATAACCCCTGCATATCCTGTTTATGTGCAACACGGTCATCACCAGACAATGAACCATTCACCATCATCATGGATTTACGCTTTGCCTCATCCAACAAGTTTTCAACTTCAGCAACAGCGGTTTCTTCATTGTTCAGGCGATTTCTCGCCATGGTAATACTTTTAATCGACTGATCAATGACGGTATTCTGTTGATCGAAGTTCTGAATATAGATTGATGACACCGGGTCATCACCGGCCGTTAGCAGGCGTTTTCCCGATGCTAATTGCTGGTGATTTTCCTGAACCCTCACTTGCTGACGATTCATATCATTGGCCACTGAGCGATAATTATGGAAGCTGGCAACACGGCTGATCATGACTTATGTAACTCCTTATCGTGACGCATTGAGGAGGGTTTCAAAGGTTTCATTTGCCACCGTCATAATACGTGACGATGCCATATAGGCTTGCTGGAACTTCATCATATTGGCCGCTTCTTCATCCATGTTTACCCCTGCAATTTCTGCAACCCGGCTTTCAGCCGCATCTTTTTCAACTAATCCGACTTCCTTCAGGCGTGCCGCCGAGGCCTTTTGCACCCCTATCTCGGTATTGAGCCCTTCATACACATCAATCACCGTTGAACGGCCGTTATTCATGAGTTTTTGTGACTGTAATTCCTGCATTTTTATCAGGTTACCATTATCACCAGAAGCAGCGTTCAGGTTAACCGCAAAGAGATCGCCCCCGATTGCACCTCCGGTTAAGGTGAATCGGGTTCCTCCCACGTTTACCTCTGTGGCCGGCGGATAAGCTTGCGGGGCCTGCAGAATATTGCCTTTCATATCTAGCACCGCAAACTGGCTGGCATCCGGCGACACTGCAACCTGAAACTCATTCAGCGTGCCTGCCGCAATAATACCGAGATCAGCGTTGCCATTAATTTTCGTGGCGGAGCTTAAATAACTTTGTGCTGCAAGCTGGGCAGGATCGCCTAAAGTCACCCGTATTTCACCCGCCGCATTCCGGGTCGGCCGTAGCGCTATATGCTCGCCAGCCCCAATCGGTACATCCATCTCCACCCGGAAGCCATCCATCGAGAAAGTCGGTGGCGTACCGCTAGGGATCACGTTCTGGCGGGCACCGTCAGGAGAAATCAGCGTGTGCTGACTGCCATCAAAGGTTAAATCGTATTCACCGATTTTTAACGCATTAATATCTTCGATATAGACTTTTAAATCGGCACCAGAGCCGGTAGGTATTCTTGCTCGGGCAGCTGCCGAGCGGGGGTCATTGACATCATGAAACAGGTTGGCACCGATCTGGCCGTTGAGATCGAGACCTTGCGATTGCAGTTCATTAACGGAATCGGCAAAACCGATAGCAATGCGTCCCATCTCATCCATGCCCTGTGACAATGTTTCATCGCGATACTGAAACAGTGCCGCCAGCTTGCCACCAATGTCATCATTTCGGATGGTTTTTAAAGACTTACCCTCAACAACAGCCAACTGTGTTTGCTGTGGATCCGGCTTGCCGCTGACCATACGCAGCTCGCTGGACTCAATACCCGAAACCAGAGTATGACCGCTGCCAATCATAATATTGAAGACTTCATCGTTTTTGCGGGTCACGGTGACTTTGGTGTATTGCGACAATTCATTAACCAGGTTTTGATGGCGATCCATCAAGTCATTATCAGCGCCTGAAGCGGGTGTTTTCACTAAAGCTTTATGAATATCAACCAGTTCTTTTCCGATATCATTGACGCGATCCAGGGTACGCGCCAAGACGTCATTAGCGACTGTTTTTTGCTGTGCCAATATTGTGTGGTTATCGTTAAGCCCGGCGGCAACCAATTTCGCCTTTTCAAGCACGACTTTGCGTGAGCCCATATCATTAGGGCTGTCAGACAGGGCTTTTACCGCGTCATACCATTGATTCATATCTTCAGGGATTTTTTTTGCACTGTTTGCCAGCATATTATCTAAACGGCCTAACTGCCCTTCCCGCTCAGTGGCATAACTTAAGTTGGTGGTTGTCAGGTTAAGCTCATTGGTGGCAAATTGATCGTAACCGCGGCGAACTTCTGCCGCGTGCACCCCAGTACCGTACTGACTACCGCCCCACCATGTGGGATCATTGGTTTCCTGAACCACTGACTGACGGCTATACCCTTCGGTATTAACGTTGTTGATGTTATGGCTGGTAGTATTGAGCTGCCGCTGTGCAGTAAGCACACCTTGAGAGCCCAGACTGAGCAGATCAAAAGCCATAACGCCTCCCGTTAGTATAAGGTTTGGTAAATCAAATAATTACCTGATTGCAATGCAAAAATCATTCCAATATAGAACTTTAAAATTAAAGTATTGATTCTATTTGGTTTTAAAATAATCCATGACAGAGGGAAGCGGAAAGGGGCAAAGGATTGCCAGAGAGGGAGAAAGCATCGCTTTCTCCAAAACAGGTTTATTTCATCAATGATTTTACAGTATTCATGACACTGATAACTTTATCGGAGTAGTTGGGATCGGTCGCGTAACCGGCCTGGTGCAAGTTCCGAATAAAATGGGAGGGTTCGGCAGGTTGTTCTAACGCTTTCGAATAACGCGGGTTATCGTTCAGAAAACGAACGTAATCATTGAAACTGTCCTGATAATTATCATAGGAGCGAAACGCCGCTTTTTCTTGCACTGCAATACCTTGGTGAAACTCTAAGGTATTGGTCGCCACTTTGTTGCCAGACCAGCGTGGATCGGCTTTGATATTAAACAGGTTATTACTGGATCCTGCCGCATTTTTAATGACTTTCTTCCCCCAGCCTGTTTCAAGGGCTGCCTGAGCAATGAGCACGGAAGGATCGGTCCCTATCGCACGGGCCGCTTTTTCGGCATACGGGCGCATTTTGGTGACAAAATCTTGCGGTGTATCGAACGTTTGTTGCCTTTTGGCTGCCAACATTGGCGGTTGAGCGATGTTCATGGTGCTGGCCTGCATCGCTTTGAATACGTCATCCGCCGCTTGATCCACCATTGCCTGATCCGGTTTTTTACCCTGCCCGTCGACGGGCAGACGCAGTGGCCCATCATGCACCGCATTACGTAGCACTTTATCTGTCTGCTGAGCGTCTTCACCGCCCAGTTGCGCGACAATCATGTCGGCTAACCCCAGCGATCCCGTAGAACTTAATTCACTGGCCATCTGCTCATCATGCATCTGCTCAAAGAATTTCGTGTTCTGGCTACTCATCAGATCAGATTCAAACGCTTCGTTGGCCTGACGCATCGACTTAAATAACATCTGAGTAAAAATCGACTCAAACTGCTCGGCGGCAGCACGTAGTGAGCCTGCCTCGTCCCCGTTGATGCCTGCTCGTAACCTTTCTAAATTTGAAATGTCATGGACAAAGCCAGTGTCGATATTTTTCATTGATGTAATTTCAGTCCTGAGTATTAGGTTCTGTGGTCGGGCATGCCCTTAAATAATAATGAGTTGGCCTTCAATGGCTCCCGCCTGCTTTAATGCCTGCAAGATAGCCATTAAGTCTGAAGGGGCTGCTCCAACCTGATTCACAGCGCGCACCAGCTCGTCTAAAGTGACGCCCGGTTCAAACTTAAACATACGAGAATCTTCTTCTGTCACTTCAATATCGGAGTTAGGCACGACAACCGTTTCCCCGCCGGAAAAAGCATTGGGCTGACTAACCTGGTAGTTTTCCTTAATTGAAACGGTCATACCACCATGAGTAATCGCAGCCGGATTCAGCTTCACGTGCTGGCCTACCACAATGGTTCCGGTACGTGAATTTACTATAATTTTGGCCGCGCCGTCAGCAGGGTTGAACTCAATATTTTCAATCGTTGATAAGAATGCAACACGCTGGCTGACATCGCGAGGGGCACGAACGCGTACCGATGTGGCATCCACTGCGGCCGCCATTTGCGGGCCTAAAAACTGATTGATTGCATCAGACATGCGCTGCGCGGTTGTAAAATCCGAGTCGAACAGGTTAAAGGTAAGAAAGTCACCACGACCAAATGGGTTAGGCACTTCCTGTTCAACAATCGCACCATTCGAAATTCGTCCTACCGTCGGTATATTACCCACCACTTTCGAACCATCGGCTCCCGTTGCACTGAAGCCGCCAACCACCAAACTGCCCTGTGCCACTGCATACACTTTGCCATCCAGACCTTTTAGGAAGGTTTGCAGCAAGGTACCGCCACGCAAGCTCTTGGCGGAACCGAGTGATGACACCGTTATATCAATAGACTGGCCTTGCTTGGTAAAAGGCGGCAGTGAGGCGTTGACGGCAACCGCAGCAACATTTTTGGTCTTTGGCTTAGTACCGGCAGGTAACTGAATACCAAAATTTTGCAGCATCGCGTTAAAGCTCTGATCGGTAAAGGGGGTCGTTTCGCCTGTTCCCGGCAGACCGACAACCAGCCCATACCCCACCAATTGGTTACTACGTACCCCGGCGACTTCTGACACATCTTTAATGCGTGCAGCTTGCAGTGGCAATGCCAGCATCAGTGTCAGACTCATGCAAAAAGTACGTAATTTCACTTTGGCGCTCCGCAATTCACTATCGAATAATTTAAAATTTAAATAACCTTGCAGCGAGTGGAATTGCTGCTAGAGGCTGACGTTAAAAAAGCGCGCCAGCCATCCCTGTTCTTGGGTATCTTGCCTGTCACCGGTGCCTGAATACTGAATACGGGCATTTGAAATACGGGTTGAGGCAATGGTATTTTCCTGGCTGATATCATCCGGACGGATCGTACCACTGACTCGGATATATTCATCACCCGTATTAAGGGTTAGCCATTTCTCGCCTCGAACCATCAGGTTGCCATTCGCCAGTACGTCAATCACTTCTACCGAAATAGAGCCCTTGATACTGTTGCTTTGATCGGCAGAGGTACTGCCGGCAAACTTATTGGCGTTCGCCACTTCATAAGAGAGGTCGCGATCGCCAATTGTCAATGGCTTGCCACCTAAAACCAGAGGATCCATCGATAAATCCGTTGATTTATCAAGATCGGTACTGGCACTTTTTTTCGCCTGGGTTTTCTCTTCTAACAATACCGTGACGATATCACCAATACCGCGCGGCTTAGTGTCATCATACAGATCTTGTGCCTGTGCCAGGCTAAACAATGAACCCGTTGCCGTTGCATAGTGCTCGGGCTTAGGTTGCGGTCGAACCGTGTTCCAGGCCGGGTCGCCTGCCTGCGGATCCTCCCGACGCCGGAGCATATCAATTAAATCCGAACCTTGACCAGCCGAACCCTCGACGGCATCAACCGATGTTGTTGCTTGGGCAACATCGGACGCTTCCGGAACCTGCGGCATAATTTCACAACCGGAAAGCATGACCACCAGACATACCATTAACTTTTTCATGTTAATTTAGCTCCCCGTTACAACTGCTGGTTCACGTAGCTCAGCATCTGATCAACGGTAGAAATCACTTTCGAGTTCATTTCATAGACCCGCTGCGCTTCAATCATGTTAACCAGCTCTTCGGTTACATTCACGTTTGACGTTTCCAGCATCGACTGGCGGATAGCCCCCATTCCATCAAGACCCGGAACACCTTCCTGGGCATCACCGCTCGCCCCTGTCGGCAAAAACAGGTTCTGGCCAATAGGTTCAAGGCCACCTGGATTGATGAAATCAACCGTCGTGATTTGTCCTAATACCTGATTTTCCTGCTGGCCACGAATTCGCGCTGATACTTCACCATCATTACCAACAGTAACGCCCACCGCATCCTCTGGTACAACAATTTCAGGTTGCAGCACATAGCCGGATCCTGTGGTTACCATCTGACCTTCGCCATTGATGGTAAACTGACCATTACGGGTATAACCCATGTTGCCGTCTGGCAAGAGGATCTGAAAGAAGCCATCCCCTTCAATCATCATGTCCATGGCGTTATTGGTCGTTTGGGTATTCCCCTGGGTAAAGACCTTTTGTGTTGCCACCACTTTTGAACCCGCCCCCAGCATCAGGCCGGTAGGTAATTGGGTATCCTGCGATGATTGACCACCAGGCTGATTAATATTCTGGTAAAACAGATCTTCAAAAACCGCACGGCTTTTCTTGAAGCCCACGGTCGAGGCATTCGCCAGGTTATTTGAAATGGTCGAGATATTGGTTTGCTGGGCGTCAAGACCGGTTTTACTTACCCATAGAGCTGGATGCATATTCGTTTCCTTTTATCGGATTAGCCTAAACGCAGCAGGGAAGAAGACGCCTGGTCCATTTCTTCTGCGGTTTTCATTATCTTGACTTGCATTTCAAAATGACGCTGAAGATCGATCATACTGGTCATTTCCCCCACCGCATTAACATTGCTGCCTTCCAACGCCCCTTTCAGTAAGGTGACACCCGCATCAGCATCAAATACCTGATCCGGTGTTTTCGATTTGAACAGGCCATTGACGTCTTTATACAACTCACGATTATTCGGGCGTACTAACTTCAACCGATCGACGACTTCCATCGCTTCCGGTGGCGCACCCTGGGGTAATACCGAAATCGTACCGTCGTTACCGACTTCAATTTTGCTGATTGGGAGAGGGATAAAGATCGGGCCGCCATTTTCACCCAGCATCAGATTGCCGTTGCTGTTTTGCAGCATACCGGTTTGGTCTATTTTCAGGTGGCCTGCACGGGTATAGGCTTCCTGACCCGAGGCATCCAAAACCGCAAGCCAGCCATCACCTTCAACGGTAACATCAAGATCGCGCCCGGTTGTCATAACGGAGCCTTGCGAAAAATCTTGCCCGGGACGTTCTGTCATCGCAAAGACCCTAGATGGCAAACCTTCGCCGTATGCCTGCATACTACGCGCTTGCTCCAGATCAGCTCGAAAGCCCGTTGTTCTCACATTGGCAAGGTTGTTGGCATGTAACTGCATACCATACATATCTTGCTTGGCACCACTCATGGCTAAATACAGCGCACGATCCATTATGACTCTCCCATCTCAACTCTACAAAACAAAGCAATAAGTATGCCAATGATAATAATTGAATATTAATCAATATCTTGATGAGTTACAGGCGTGATGAATAAATCAGAAAGGGCAATTTTATGACGGATAGGAACAAACTTTGCCGCCTGATGGTCAGGCGGCAAACTGTTTTATGGTGCCAAGGCCGGTTTATCTTTCAACAGAATTGCTGCAATGTTGAAAAATAAACCGGTCCTCTGATTGTTATCGGATTTGCAGGATAGTCTGTTGTAGCTGGTTATCCACTTCCAAGGCACGGGAGTTGGCCTGGAAGTTACGCTGAGCGGTAATAAGATCAACCAGCTCCTGGGTCATATCAATATTAGACTGTTCCAGTGTGCCACTTTTCACGGCACCAAATGCGCCCTGACTGGCTTCTCCCCAGATAGCAGCGCCAGAGTCCTGGCTTGTTACCCACTGCGTGCCGCCTTTAGATACCAGCCCCTGCTCGTTAGGTACGCGTACCATACCCACTCGACCCAATGTCACGTTTTCACCATTACTGTAGGTAGCAACAATAGAGCCTTTAGAATCGATATCCACCTTCGCCAGATACCCGGTGGTAGCGCCATCTTCGCTGAAACGACGCATTTCAAACGGGGCGGCATACTGGGTTGGCTCATCAAAATTGATATTTAAGGTCTGGGTATCGTCGGCACCATTTAGCTCAAGTCCCGCCCCGCCGTCACCTTTCCCCAGACTCTGGGTCACGATTTTCTGGCCATTATTCACCGACTTGACAGACCCGTCGGTATTAAATTCAATATAGGTACCAATATGGCCACTGCTATCAGGTGCATTTGCAGCACCAGTTGCGACTTCACCATCACCTTCCGGTGCGGTATTAACACTCACTTGTTTCTCACCGGTGGCATCCGTTACGGTATAGAAAGCCGCCCAGCGGTTTGCAACACTATTCGCTGCGTCATCTGCCGCCGCAGAGCCAGCATCTTTAACGTAATAGGTCGTCATTTTATATGGCTGACCGAGTGAATCATACATGGTCACAGATGTTGATTTGTTATAGGTATCTGAATCATTAAAATCAAATTTCTGTGCATCTTTTGCTTCAGCCGCGGCAGGTAAATTAACCCCGATATCAATGTTTTTAGAAGCTCGTGGCTGACCAAACTGATCCGGTACCTTCAGCGCCTGTGATTCGTAAGACATCACCTGATCCGTTTCCTGATCAACGCCGTAACCCAGCAGGTACTGACCTTCGGAGTTAACGATCTGGTTCTCTTTGTTAAGGTGAAAAGCACCATTACGTGTCAGGCTATTATTCTGAGGTTGTAGCTTATCATCAGCCACCGCAAAGAAACCGCTACCAGAGATACGGAGATCCATCGGGTTGTTCGTGTAGATACTCGACCCTTCATGGAATTGCTGTGCGACAACAGACGTCTGCACACCACCGCCTGTCGTGGTCTTGGCATTTGAAAAGATTGAGCTGGAGTACACATCACCAAATTCAGCACGTGACTCTTTAAATCCATAGGTATTAGAGTTAGCAATGTTATTACTTGTGGTGTTCAGATCTTTCTGTGACGCACCAATACCGCTCAATGAAATATTAAATCCCATGTTCTGAATCTCCTAATACCTGTTTAGACCTTGCCGACTTCTAACACTTCAGCAAGTTTAAATGGCGAGTCAAAGCCCGCGAGGTTAAGCATGACATTGCCGTCACCATTACCAAGCAACACACTGTTGACATTCGCATAGGTAGACACATCAAATTCTTGGTTTTTACCGTTAACTAAACCAGCCACTTTCAATTTATAGCGGCCTTCCGGCAACTGATTGCCATTTTCATCGGTACCATCCCACTCAAGACGATGTTCACCAGGAGGCTTGGCACCAAGATCAAACGATTTAATCAACTGGCCCTGTGCATTTTCAACGCGGACCAGCGTGTTATTAAGCGCTTGGGGTAACTTAACCATGCCGGTAATACCACCGTCAGCTTGTTTCACGCCGGTGGTGCTTGGGATCAATACATCACGCCCGACCAATGAAGACGCTTGCAGCGCCTGATTAGACGTCATGGCGGAGTTCAAGCTGCCAAACTGTTCATTCATCTTGGTGATACCGTCTACCGTGGCAAATGATGCCATCTGGGCAATCATCTGATCATTACCCACCGGTTTAAACGGATCTTGCTGGGCAAGCTGCTTGGTCAGCAACGACAGAAAGTCTTCTTGTTTAAGCTCGTTCTGACCCGTTACTTTTGACTGCGATTCTTGCAGCTTTTTCTCTTGCATCCCCTTGAGTTGATCAAGGTAGGACAAGTTGCTTTGACCTGTGCCTGTAATACCGGTCATAACAGTGGCTCCTTAACCCTTATTTACCCATCTTCAGTGTACTCATCAGCATCTGCTTACTTGCATCTGCAACCTGAACATTGCTCTGATAAGAACGAGACGCCGAAATCATGTTAGCCATTTCTTCCATCACATTGACGTTAGGTTTGTAAATATAACCTTCAGCATTCGCCATTGGATGTTGCGGATTATATTCCGCACGAAGTGGTTTCTGGCTTTCAACAATACCTTTGACCTGTACCGGTACACTTTCCTGGCGCTGAGCACCTGCATTTTGCAGGGCGGCGGCAAAGATCGGATGACGCGCTTTATAGGTTTCTTCCGCAGAGCTACTGACACTATTAGCGTTAGCAAGGTTACTTGAAGTGGTGTTCAGACGAATTGATTCTGCGCTCATGGCAGATCCTGTCACATTAAACACATTAAACAGGCTCATCGATTACTCCCCCCTCAGTGCCTTGCTCAGATTCTGAAATTTAGAACCTAAAAAATCCAGTGATGCCTGATATTCTAGCGAATTTTGCATAAACAGATTTTGCTCTAATTGTGCATCAACCGTATTACCGTCACCTGTATCAGGTTGGGTCGGAACACGGTACATCTGCTCACCCATAATTTTTGTAGAGGCAGAGATATGCCGCCCATCGGTTCGGCTCAGGCCAATGTTTGCCCCTGATGTTGCCGCTTTTAATGCACGCTCAAAGTTCATATCTTTGGCTTTATACCCCGGGGTATTAGCATTCGCTATGTTGCTCGCCAAGGTTTCAGCACGCTTACCGCGTACGCCAACCGTATGCTGGTGAACACCTAGCGCTTTATCAAAAGAAATGGACATACTCGCCTCCAAAGTAACTTGATATATGTAAAGCAATTACAGTGCCAAGTTTTACTTCAAGAAAGGGTGAACAGAGTTCGGGGAGAGGTAGAGAGTAGAGAGTAGAGAGTAGAGAGTAGAGAGTAGAGAGTAGAGAGTAGAGAGTAGAGAGTAGAGAGTAGAGAGTAGAGAGTTTCGAGACGCTAGTGGGCTCTTTCCAGAACCTAGCACCTCGAAACTCGAATTTTTACTTCAACTTGTAGATAATCCCTGGATTACAACGGATCATCTCAAACTTATCGGTTAGCCCCGTCAGCGATTCAGATGCCCCTAAGAACAAATACCCTCCTGGGTTTAAACTGGCGGCCATTTGGTTAAGCACCTTAGCCTTCATATCAGGAGAGAAATAAATCAATACGTTACGGCAGAAGATAACATCAAACTTACCGAGTAACGCATAGCTATCCTTTAAATTTTGCGGACGGAAGCTAACCATCCGTTTCACTTTGTCATTTACCCGCATACGGCCATCGCCATTATCTTCAAAGAAAATACGACGACGCTCTGGTGACAGACCGCGACTCAGGGCCAGGTTGTCATATGCTCCAGCACGACAGGTATCTAACATGGTTTGAGAAATATCCGTCGCAGTGATCTGCACCCCTGTCGGCAACATTCCCGGACGACGGTTCTGAAGTTCCAGTGTTGTCATCGCAATGGAATAGGCTTCCTGGCCTGAAGAGCTCGCCGATGACCAAATCTTAATCGGACGCTTGTTAGCGGCTAACTCCGGCAGAATTTTGTCGCCCAGGACAGCGTATGGGTAGGAATCCCTAAACCATAACGTTTCATTGGTTGTCATGGCATCAACAGCGGCGATACGCAACTCTCGATTTCGACCACTTATCACTACTTGCAGTAATTCAGATAGAGATGATAGCGAAAATCGGCTGACTAATGGACTCAGGCGGCTACGCACTAAGTACTGTTTACTATCGCCAAGTACAATACCGCATTGAGCTTCCAGAAAACGGCAGAAGTCTCGGTATTCTTGGTCCTTTATTGTTATAGCTGTCATCTACTACTCTTTGCTTTGTAAGATTATTCCGGCATCGCAGCTTTAACCGCAGCCCCCAGCTCATCTGGGTTAAATTTAGGAATAAATGCGTTTGCACCGACACGCTCAACCATTGCCTGGTTAAATACTCCACTCAAGGAAGTGTGCAGGATAACATGTAAATCTTTTAAGTTGGCATCATTACGTATTTCAGCCGTCAGTGTATAGCCGTCCATTTCCGGCATTTCTATATCTGAAATCACCAGCGCAAGCTGCTCATAGATACTGCCTTCCTTTGCCATCTCCCTCAGTTTATTGATCGCTTCTTTACCATCTTTCACTAAGACACATTCACAGCCAATCGCTTCAATCGCTCGCTGCACCTGCTTACGCGCCACACTGGAATCGTCGGCAACCAAGACTCGGCGGATCTCAGGCGAATCACTGATTAACTCTTCAAGCACCGTACCGGTAATGTCAGTATTGACTGGCGAAATCTCATCAAGGATTTTTTCAACATCGAGAATTTCAACCAGTTCATTGTCGATTTCGGTTACCGCCGTCAGGTAGTTTGCTTTACCTGTTCCTTTTGGTGGCGGCAAAATTGCCTCCCAGTTCATGTTGACAATCCGCTCAACAGAAGTGACTAAGAAGCCCTGAATAGAGCGGTTAAACTCAGAGATGATCACAAAACAGTTATCAAGATCATCGATCGGACGACCACCTGTCGCCAGGCTCATATCTATCACAGAGATCGTCTGGCCGCGAATATGCGCAATCCCTTTCACCAATGGGTGTAAATTTGGTATGGATGTTAATTTCGGGCACGGGAGTACCTCTTTCACCTTGAATACGTTTATTCCGTAGCGCTGACGTCTGTTAAGCTTGAATGTCAGAAGCTCCAAACGATTTTGACCAACGAGTTGGGTGCGCTGATTAACCGAATCAAGTATCCCCGTCATAAGGTGACTCCATGTTATGTATTTTTATATTTAGGAAAGTGAAGACGAGAAATCTTATCTGTAATCACATACTATGAGCATTAAGACTACCCATAGTAGCCCCATAGACTGTTAATAAAGAGTAAAGTCGTGAGCCAAAGAACACATTTAAAACTCTTCAAATTGATCTTCGGCCTGTTACCGATTTTCTTTAGCACTATTCTTTTCGCAGCACCGCAAACTGTACTTGAGACGGTACGCAGTGCTGCAGAAGATCATGTCTCACAAATCATTCCAATACCAGCTAATGGACAACTCAAAATTACCGCTTCGCCATTAGACTCCCGGCTAAGACTATCACAATGCTCAGCCTTACTGGAAAGCTCTATTCCCGGTAAACAGTCACTCTCTGGCAATATCACGGTATTAGTCCGTTGCTCGCCGGAAAACTGGCAAGTTTATGTTCCTGTTAATGTACAACTATTACTGCCACGAGTGGTTGCCGCCAAACCTCTGCCACGCGGCTCTTTACTCACCGCATCACATTTGAACGTTATGTTGGTAGAAAGCCGTTTTCAGCGAGGAATCGTCTTTGAGCATCCTTATCAAATTATTGGTTCAACCGTAAAACGTGCCGTTAACATGGGCGAAGCTGTGCAAGGTGGGGATATCTGTCTGGTTTGTCGAAACGACACCGTGATGATAAAAGCAAATGGCGGGGGCTTAAATATTGTGACTAAGGGTAACGCTTTAACGGATGGCTCGCTGGGTGAACAAGTCCGGGTACAAAATAGTCAGTCGAAACGTATCATTGATGGTATTATTACCGGAGTTGGTGAAGTAACCGTAAATTTTTAAAAAAAGACTAAAGTTATTATACCCGCCAGCCGATATCATGGTTGTCTCTAGTTTATTGTTCAAAGGCTAAATTTATGGCAAGTATTGATCAACTACGTTCCGGTCAACCAATGACAACGGCACGCAGTCATCAGAACAATGTGTCAAATTCATCATCAGCGCCATCAGGGGCTAAGCCACCTGTAGCACCGAGAGGGCAACATGACGCCGTGTCATTAAGTTCTCAAGGTAAAGCGGTTGGGCAAATTCACCAGCAACTTGCTGCTGAACCAAGCTTTGACAGTGCAAAAGTCTCAGCAATAAAAAAAGCTATCGCTAGCGGTGCTTATGTTGTTGATGCTGACAAGCTGGCATCTAACATGATGAAATTTGAAGATGAGCTGCGTGGGCTGTAAATCCGCCCATTGCTCTCTTTTTCATTCGTTTGCCGACTGCAACCAGTGAGAACCGAATGTCCCAGAGCATAGAGCAATTACTAGAACTTCAGAACGCGACGCTAATCTCGCTCTCACGCCTGCTTGAACAAGAGAAAGGTGCCATTGTTAACCGCCAGTCAGTCGAGATTGATCGTCTGGCGAAAGACAAACTCGCACTGATTAATCAGATCCAACAGCAAGATCACCTCATTGCCAGCCATACCCATCGCCAACAATTAGTTGATAATCCAGAACTTGTGCAAAAAGTCGAACAGATAAAAGTGATTGTGGCACGCTGTAAAGAATACAATGCCGTTAATGGTGAAGCGCTGCAGCGCGCACAGCTCAGTTTCCACAAACTCAATAACTTATTTCAGCAAAGCCGTGGCAAGCAGCAGATGACCTACAACAGTGAAGGGGTTGCACAGAATATCCGCTCTTTAGGGACGAATATAAAGGCCTAGCCTAGGTGCTAAGTACTAGATATTCGATACTACAAGAAGACATCACTTCTTAATCAAAATAATGCCTTTTCTTTTCCTAGCCCTCTTAGACTCGATTCTCGGTCTTTCTCTACTCTGTAACTTAAAACATCGTCTCTTGATTGGACGGCAAATGGAATACTTCGCCATGCTGCTTCAGCTTCTCCATTTTACGTAAATCTAATTGCATTTCAGTTACATAGCTATCCCCTACCGGATAACTGCTAATGACCTCTGCGCCTCGAATAATACCATCAACGGCACCATCCGTACTTTCAAGACCCAACTGTTGATCATCCATTTCCGCACGCGCACTAATTCGCATGCCATAGACCTGTTCAGTCAGTTCACGGTAGGCATCAATTTTAGACGCACGCATCGCACGCATACGCTTTTCTTCATGAGTACGGCCTCGCTGCTCACTGATCGTTGCATATCCAACAGCGGTTATTTTTTCATCACTGCGCATTTCGGTTAAAGGCTGACAACCCGCTAACAGTAGAAAAATCACCATCATCCAGCAACGCATAACAACTCCTAAGGCTTCAGAACTATAGTATTACGATCAAATTGTGTGGTTTCAGAACGGATAATAACACCATTTTGGATTCGCATTTTATTCAAAGAGTCGAGATCACGTCCAATACGATCTGCAGGCAAAAAACCCTGGGCAGAAGCAATCACGACACGAGAACGCATACCTATAATACGGGCATTGACCAGGACACCTGCGCCCTGACGCAACATGGTACCGGTTAAGACATAGTCAACAGGCTGCTGAGCGGCAAGCTCTTTCCAGTTCCGACTAATAGAAAAATCACCATCAGGGGTCACTTTTATCGCTCCGGTCGCTTTATAATCAACAACGGTGTATCCCCGTTGCTGCATCTGAAACATAAAGCTTTCCGTCACCGAATTACCCAGCCAGTTTGTTTCCGTCATTTCTTGCAGATCAACAAATGAAGTCACGGCCAGCGGCGTTTTGGCGGTCAGGTACTGGTTCGAATTGATCAGCTGTTCGGTTAACCCTTCAACAAAAAAGTCCATCGTATGGCGAGGGGTTTCCGTTAACATAAAAGCACTCCCCGTATACGGTTCTTTGCCATTGTAAATCGGAGAGTAGGTACATGATACCGTCAGTAGTGACAGCAGCAAGACTATCCATTTTTTCATTCTAACCAGCTCCGGATGAAAAAAGACTTGTAGCCTGTTATCGCCCATTGAAAGAAAAACTTTATCCATAATTTCACTATTACCATAGAAAATGTTTTTAGGAACACTCTTTGCATACGCTCTTGCGTACTCGCAGTGTTGTCATGTTCAACGATTCACTTAAAATAGCCAGGCAAGCATGAACACTAACTTGAGATAGGAAACGGCAAGTTTTATCTTCTGCTAATCGACATACAAGCAAATTCCATACCTAAGTTGAGAAAATATGAAAAGAAACATAATAAGATGCTTAAGTAGTCTGTGTTTAATTGCTTCATTCTGCGTGAATGCTGCTTGGCTTGAGGTCACCGGTCAAGCGGCTATGCTTGAAAGTGAGAGTACGGCCCGAAGCAACGCCCTTGAAGATGCCATCTATCAGGCCATGCTATATTCCGGCGCTGATATATCAAGTTTCTCTCATATCAAGCCATATCTAGTATCAGAGCGTGAAGAATATCAGTTCAGCGGCAATGAAGTTCGCCATGTCATGGTGTTAAAAACCCAGAAAAAAAGCGGCAATCTTTATGTGACCGCGCGCATTGATATCTACCCATCGGCAAATACTTGCCACAAAATCCAATACAAAAAAGGAGTACTGCTCGGCCAGTTCGACATTGTCTCGCCTCAACATGCCGCTATGGGTGGGATTTATCAGCTGGGTGATGACTTCACCGCGATGCTTCAACGTCAGATTGAAAGAAAATCGCAGAGCTTTGTTGTCTCTGGGATCACTCGAGTACCAATTCGACCTGAACAGCCTGACGCAATGACCATGCTGGCGGAAGACAATGATGCCCAGTACATTATCAATGGCCAAATAACCGATCTCACCTCAACATTAGATCAAAAGCTCATAAGAAGTGATCAGGTAAACCGACAGTTTGCCGCAACAGTACAAGTGATGGACGGCAAAACCGGTGAACAACTCTTTCAGAATAATTATCGGGAGGTTGCCGAATGGCCTTTTTCACGAGTCAGTCAGGTTGATACTAAAAGTGCACGATTCTGGCAATCCAGTTACGGCCAGGCGGTACAACGAATTAGCCGTAACGTAATGCTCGATTTGGAATCTTCCCTGTCTTGCCGTACCAGCTTACCGGAAGTTGTGAATGTTAATGGTAATACCGTACAAGTTAATGTGGGCCGTATTCATGGGGTAACCCGAGGAGATCAGTTACAACTCTGGCATAGCGCCGGCTTTATTGATCAAATGGGGATCCCGCGTAACCGTATGGTTCAGACAGACATCACCCTAACCGTCGAACGTGTCTACGAGAAGTCAACCGAGTTGTCAGTTAACCAGACCGATCTGGCCGGCAGCATTCAAGCTGGTGATTTACTGACCAGGCAAATACTCCGATAGCAGTAATTACTTAAAATCAGAGAGAATTTAGGTATAATGGCCTTCAAGCACTTAGCTTGAAGGCTCCCTTAGCTCAGCTGGATAGAGCGTCCCCCTCCTAAGGGGAAGGCCGCAAGTTCGAATCTTGCAGGGAGCGCCATTTCAACGTAGCTAATCTCCAATTATCTTAACTACCCTCTACCTGCTTTCCTTCATTTATTGATAATGCCATCCAGTGCCAACTTGCCATGCACAAAAATCATAAAATAAAAACCAGGCAGAAATCGAACATAATGAACTGACAGACATAAAAAAACCTCACCGAGGTGAGGTTTATCATTCTGGCAATTATCGCTTTCTCATAATTAAGACAAAACGATAAAAAAATTTGGTGGAGCTAAGCGGGATCGAACCGCTGACCTCTTGCATGCCATGCAAGCGCTCTCCCAGCTGAGCTATAGCCCCAAATAACAAACCAATATTAAAAACATAATGAATTCATGTCAATACCTTCAATATTCACATCCTCACATATTCCACAATTCTGCCAACTTGATCAAATTTGTGCTGTTTTTGAAATTTTGGAAATTTTATAAGGTCTCTTTTTAAGCATAAGGAAGCCACTGCTTATTAAGATTTGAAAAATATGATCCTGTTCTATGCTCTCAAATGAATGGGATGTAAACATTCATTTTTATGCGATAAATGTAGGATTTTGTAGGTTCAATTATAACACCTGCAAATAACAATGAATTGAAACTTCAACGGTACATGGGAGATTGCGTATGAAAAAGTTAACGATTTTTGTTACAGCAGCATTACTATCAATGAGTTTTAACTCAATGGCATTTACTCTTGCTGGCACTCCACTGGTTATAGACCAAGATGCTTTCAGATACTGCGCTGGTGCAACCAACTTCAATGTTTGTATAGAACGTTATGAGTTAATACATAAATCGAAGAAATAATTTAAGTCTTTATCTAGCGATAACAAGCGGAATGAACAATCATTCCGCTTATTCGTTTATGCGTTAGCTTCACGCTCGGCAATATAAGCCAAGGCCATGTTAATTCGAGCAATCACGCGCTCTTTACCCACCATCATCATCACCGCATCAACAGATGGTGATTGCCCCTGGCCAGTAACAGCAACACGCAGTGGCATACCCACCTTGCCCATGCCGACTTCAAGCTCTTCGCAGGTTTCAGCAATCACTTTATGCAAATTTTCAGTTGTCCACTCAGCTAATGTTTCTACTTTGGCCAGTGCCAATGCCAATGCATCTTTTGCGACAGGTCGCAGGTGTTTCTTCGCTGCCCCTGCTTCAAACTCGCTGAAGTCTTGGTAGAAATAGCGAGATTGCTCCGCCAGTTCAATCAGCGTATTACAACGCTCGCCAACCAGTTTAATGACATCCGTAATCGCAGGACCATTCGCGGTATCAATTCCTTTTTGATCTAAATGCCATTGCAGGTATTTAGCCACGTACTCAGGCTCTGCTGTTTTAATGTAGTGATTGTTCAACCACAGTAACTTGTCGGTATTAAATGCAGATGGAGACTTACTGATTGAACCGAGGCTAAACAGCTTAATCATCTCTTCCATTGAGAAGATTTCCTGATCACCGTGTGACCAGCCCAGGCGTACCAGGTAATTCAATAGCGCTTGCGGCAGATAACCTTCATCACGATACTGCATAACACTTACTGCACCATGACGCTTAGAGAGTTTAGTGCCGTCATCACCTAAGATCATTGCACAGTGTGCGAACTCAGGTACCGGTGCACCCAAGGCTTCATAAATGTTGATCTGGCGGGGGGTGTTGTTAATGTGGTCTTCACCACGCACAACTTGGGTAATACCCATATCCCAGTCATCGACAACGACACAGAAATTGTACGTCGGGCTACCGTCGGTACGACGAATGATCAGATCATCGAGTTCACTGTTAGCAATTTCGATATGACCACGAACTTTGTCATCAAAAACCACCGTCCCTTCTTTCGGGTTACGGAAGCGAATAACAAAAGGAGAATCTTCCGTTGCGGCAGCATTGGCGGCAACAACCTTCGGGTGACTTGCATCGTAACGCGGCTTAAGGCCGGCTGCCATTTGTTCTTCACGAAGTTCTTCAAGCAGCAGTTTCGGGCAGTAACACTTATAAGCTTTATCTTCAGCCAGTAGCTGATCGATTAGCTGGTTATAACGATCAAAACGTTTAGTCTGATAGTAAGGACCTTCATCCCAATCCAGCCCCAGCCACTCCATACCTTCAAGAATGGCATCGATCGCTTCTTGTGTAGAGCGCTCAAGATCAGTATCTTCGATTCGAAGAACAAATTCGCCATCCATATGCTTAGCAAATAACCAAGAATAAAGTGCGGTACGGGCACCACCGACATGGAGAAAGCCTGTTGGACTTGGAGCGAAGCGAGTTTTAACCGTCATGAAAGAACCTTAAGTAAAAATGATGAGCCAAATAGTAGTGCAACCGCACCACCTTCATCGATATTGACGCATTTTACCACCAGCCCAGCAATCCACAATACAGTTATATGGCCAAACTACCTCAAAATGCGAGATTCATAGCGACTTCCGCTAACTCAATTCAAGCGATATGTGTGGGAATACCATTCACTTTAAACACATTTGTGAAGAGAAGGCTGAGTATACAGTGGGCTGTGTCACTAAAAAGTATGCGTCTTATTATATTTCAGCAATCAGAGTATCAGCTGAAATCCAAGAATTTAAAATGTTTAATATTTTCCATATCACTACCATCACAAAGAAGAACAAAATAACACCCTCTAAATTTCACGTCACGATGCTTAATAAAGTTAACTGACGACTTTTACTAAAAAATCATGTGAGCCAACTCTATTATGTTTGATAATTAATTAAAAACCAATCACAAACGTTTATCCTTACGTTATCATCTCTAATTAAACACACACCGATGACTATTTAAAAAAAGGTCTATTTCAATGAAAATTAAAAATATTGTTACTTGTAGTATGATTAGTCTATTTTCATTACCAATTGTAGCTGACGTTACATTAGCACTTCCAAAAGAAGTGACTGTTTTATCGGTCAATGGAAAAGAAGGGAAAAGTGGATTGCTTGAGTTTATTAACTCTTCTCCTGATCACATTAATCTACCTAATGGTAGCAATCAGATCGTTTATGATGTCAGAAAAGTTTACAACAAAGGGTCGAGTCAAGGTGAGAAATATCAATCCCCACTTATGGTATTGAGTTTCAACAGTATTGACTCTGCTGTATTAATGAGATTACCACAATTAAATACATTAGAATCTGCCCGTAAATTTGATAGGAACTTAACTATCAGCTTAACAGATGAGTCCGGGGACTTCATTGATCACAGGAACACTCAACTACCTTTAGATGGATTATCGATTAATAAAAATTATAGTCAGCTATTAGCAAGCTATAATAAAACTCAGACTCCAAAAGTTAAAAACGTGGCTAATATTGATAATAAAAAAATAAATAGAGAAAAATCATCATCTGAAATAACCATACTTCAAGATATTTTCACAAAAATGGGTCAAGAAGAAAAGCGAGATTTTCTTACTTGGGCCATCAAAAATATCGATTAACTCAGTAATCAGCCATAAAAACCAGGTCATTTAATGACCTGATAACAATTCTTCAAGAAATACACTTTGGTTTTAAATGTTATTATCTGAACCATACTTTTTTCTATCGTTTTAATTCTTACTACTTGATTGTATATCATAAATATCCATTTCATCTAAACAATTACAAATAGAAAGGCTTCGGTAAAAACGAAGCCTTTTAAACACATTGACACTTAAATCCAAAAAATTAGAAGTACCATTCAGTACCAATACGTACCATGGTATCACCTTCGCCATCGTTACTATGCTCTGCAACGCGTAGGAAAGTGTATACAGAGTTAAAGCTATAGCCAAATTCTGCCGTTAGTGTTTCACGATCTAAATATGCATCTGTTTTAGAGTCAGTCTCACCCGTTTGATTTGCATAACCCAGACGGAAATTTGCACTACCCATATAGTAGTTAGCTTGAAGTGAGTAAGCTTCGATTTCACGTTTGTCGTATGCAAAGCCACCCTTGTCTTTCGCATCATATTCACCCGTTTTATACGCACCGGCAATCATTACGCTGTCCATTGGACGTAACTCGAAACCAGCAAAGAAAGAGTCCGTATCGCCGACTGAATTAGCTTTAGCGGGCTTAGCACTTCCATCTGGTAATAATGATACATCTGAACCAGAGTCAAAGATGGTATCAGTTGCTGTTTCAAATGCGGCGTGAAGGGTTAGCATCTCAACCGGGGTAATAGAAACTTTAGCCCCGTAGAATGTAGAATCATCGGTCTTAGAGCTACCATTACCTACCGACACACTAAAGTTAACCATATCTGCATAGTTAATTGAGTCAAAACGTACTTGCTGACTCTTACGATCAAATAAGAAACGCTCACCGCTACGCCATCCGCGGTCAAACGTTGTACCCATGTTAGATGCACTGTAAGGCCAGTCAACCAGTTCATACATTGGTGTTAGCATGCGACCAAAGCGTACCGAACCCCAGTCATCACCACGCATACCGACGTAGGTATCACGGTTACCTAACTTGGCACCATCATCTAAAACCCAACCGGATTCAATCTGGACAAAAGCTTCTACACTGTCTGTCATCGCCTGTGAAGCACGAAAGCCAACACGGCTCTCGTTCTCTAATTCAAAAGTACCACCTTTCGCACCGTAATCTACCGCCGAAATAGAAACGATACCATAAACCTCAACCTTAGAATCATTCGACTCACCGATGGTATATGCATTGGCAGAAACTGAAGCCATCGCAGCTGATGCGATTGCCGCACCCAGCAATGTACGCTTGAATGTCTTATTCATGGAAAACTCCTAATAATCGAATAAATAGCTGTTTTATGTGGACTAACCTCAGTTGGCCGCCGAAGATCAGCACACATAATTATGTTTAAGTGTTTTGAACAAGGGCAAGACTACAAGCTTTTTTCGATACGTGAAGATAGTGAAAAACAAACTATGACGACCTTCAAACCAGTGAAACCTAAAAAAAAATAAAACAATTAAAAACAACAAGATAACAACAAAACATAAGAAAACACAAAACACAGAGTACATGCATTAATGTGCGCTCAATCGCAAGATTGCGTACGGTACGGATAAAATTAGGCTTCCAATGAGAGTTTATGAGAGGGCTATAGATTGATTCATGTTTATTTTGACCAGAATCGTGATCTTCATCCCGTTTACTTAACGGGCCAATGAGCTTACTTCCGATTATCCACTTGTTTTTACATCACAATAAATCATGTTGAGCCAATATTGCTTAATCACTTACTCCTAACTAAAAATTCGAAAACACAACTGATGAAAACCAAAACTTGCAGATAAATATATAAAAAACATATGAATTTAATTAAATAGCCAGAGGGTATATATAGTCTGGCAATTAATTTCATGGTTGTGACTGATCTCTGATTACGACCATAGAGAGAGTAAATAAGCTTTTTCACACCAGAGCAGCAAAGTAAAATCGTAATGTAAAATAACTTTCCACAGGACAGCCGCTAACAGGTTAAGCTGCCCCTTAAAGGAGTCTTTAATGAAGGTAAAACAACTTGCTCTAGTAACGATGTTACTACCGTTGGCATCAACAGCTGGGGCGCAGGTTACGCTGGAAATACCGAAGGGAATTCAACCTTTGGTAATTAACGGCCAAGATGCCGGTTATTCCATATTTGGCTTTGATCATAAGCCGGAAATTGAATTGCCAGATGGTACCAATCAGGTGGTTTTCCGTATTGCTAAAGTTGTCAGAGAAGCAGGCAGCTTAAAAACAAAATATAAATCCACCCCTGTCATTATTCGTTTTGATGGAAATAATACCCAGCTAAAACTCGAGATTCCGAACATCAAGACAATCGATGAAGGCCGCGACTTTGACAACACGCCTTCGTTTACGGTTACAGAATCTGGAAGTGATTACCCATTCGTATTCGACACAATGCCCATTGGCTTTGATCTTGCCCCTGATTTTACTCGTGAAGTTGAAAAGTATAATAAGAGTGGAGCAATCGCCAGTCTCATCGCTTCCGTTGCTCTGCCCGAGAAAGTGGCATCTAAAGCCGTTGTTGAATTGTCAACCGACACCGTAATACCAACCCAGCTCACAGAATCCAATAAGGCTGAAATGATGCTGCAGCACTGGTTCCACCAGGCCGATGATAAAACAAAGAAGAAATTTTTAAGCTGGGCTGTCACCAATATCAATTAACTCTTTAATCCCAATAGGGATAACAGCAAAAAGGCTCATTCATAATGAGCCTTTTTTAATGGATTTGGTTTTATACCAATTGTCACTTTTTATAAAAAAGTAAAAAGCCGACTGATAAACAGTCGGCTTTAACGTCATATTATGCCATGTTTCTGTTAGACAAAATGCCTATTAGAAGTAGTATTCTACACCGACACCAGCACCAAATTGGCTTTCACCATCGCGAGTGATCTGGTATGGACGTGCATACACAATAGCTGATGGGTCTAGGAAGTACGTCGCATCAAAAGAGACGATATCTTCAGCACCAGCAGTCGTTTTAACATTGCCTGTTTCTAAATCTTGCTGAGCGGCATAACCTAAGCGGAATAGCCAGTCTTCCATAGAATAAGAAACACCGACTGAGTAAGCAGTCTGATCCTGGTCGGCTGAATTGTCATCATATTCAGCACCCATAATTTTATAAGCGCCGTGAACGCCAAATGAACCGAATGTTGCCTCAAAACCTGCAATGATCAGCTGAGTATCAGAACCAACGCGAGCCACAGTCTCATCATTCGGTGTATCTTTGTCATCTTTTACAGCTTTAGTCACTTCGCGGTCAGTACCGAGTTCATAACCAAGATGGAATACCGCTGGACCGGCTTTAATATGTGCAGCCGCACCATAGAAATTATTTCCATCTTCAGTAACGTTACCTTTACCAGCCGCTAATGAGAAATTCACCGCACCAAACTGAGCAGAATCAAAGCGGATGCTGTCACCATGACGATCGTAGTTTACACCGCCCTTGACATCAGTTACCCAGTCAAAGACTTTACCACGTGCTTGACCTGAGTATGGCCAGTCAACAATCTCATATGCTGGTGTTAATACACGACCGACGCGTACTTTACCGGCATCAAATTCAAAGCCGATATAGGTATCACGGAAACCAAAGTTAGCTGTATCTACTGAATCATCCTTAATCTTGGCATCGCCATCACCTACGTTACCGCCTTCCATCTGCCAGAAGAGCTTAGGACCTTTTTCCAGATCTATACTACCACGTAAACCAAAACGTGATTCATTCACAACATTTAAAGTATCACCTTCAGCCTCGCCGCCCCATACTGAGACAGCAATCTGACCATACAGATCCACAGTATCGGTTGCAGGTTTTGCTTGAACCGCGACTGAAGCCATTGCTGCAGCTGCAACAGCCACACCTAAAACTGAACGCTTAAACATGTTTTTCATGGAATAACTCCTAAAAAATACTAGCTGTTTACTTGTGTCTTATTGGTTGGCCGCCGAAGACACCAAGTAACTCTCCCGATATGCCAGCCGAAATCTAAATTCGACTAAATCATATTTTTTTAGTTCTTTATGAACCGCTGTGAAACTTCAGGTACAAGACTACTTTCGCAGCGCAAAACATCAACCATAACTTAATTAATTCTTTAAAAAATATGACTCAGTGCAAATTTAACGCGCTACAGTGATCAAGATCAAATCTCACTCAAAGAACTTGTAAACAAACCTAAAAGTTGATTAAAAACAACAATATAAATAAAAACAAAAAACATAAAATGAGAAGTGTCACTAAAAAATAGCCCGCCATTTTTATATTTACAGCTTGAAGGCTGTCAAATTTCTAAAAATTTAATTGAACTATTTTAGCCACGTAAAATATCTAAGGGGAATAATTTGAAATGAGAAATAAAGGCAAGGGGAATAAGTGGGTATGTTCATTAATATGGAAATAAGAACATACCCGGGGAGAAGGCGGTTAACGATTCATGAAATCAACAAGCGTTTGTTCATCCCAAATTTCAATGTCAAGCTCTTGTGCTTTGGCTAACTTAGAGCCCGCCGCTTCACCGGCAACCAGTAAATCGGTCTTCTTGGAGACACTGCCCGTCACTTTAGCCCCCAAGCTCTGTAACGCCGCCTTGGCATCAGATCGGGTCAGTTGCGATAGGGTACCAGTTAAAACAACAACTTTTCCTTCGAGAGGCAACTCCATGTCTGTATCCGGCTTTTCTATCGCAGGCCAGTGAATACCGACAGCCAGTAAGTCAGCGATCACTTCCATGTTATGCGGTTCACGGAAGAAGTTGAACAGGTGCTCAGCAACAATATTGCCGACGTCCGGAACCGTAATTAACTGTTCTTTCGTTGCCTTAGCAACGGCCTCTAAAGTTTCAAAATGGTTAGCCAGATTTGCAGCAGTGGCTTCCCCCACCTCTCGAATACCGAGTGAATACAAGAAACGTGGTAGCGTGGTCAACTTTGATTTATTAAGGGAGTCAATCAGTTTTTGGGCAGATTTAGGCCCCATACGCTCAAGCACTGTCACCATACCAGCCGACAATTTAAACAGATCCGCAGGGGTCGATACCATTTCCCGATCGACCAGTTGCTCGATGACTTTTTCGCCACAACCATCAACATCCAGCGCTTTACGGGAAACGAAATGTTTAAGGGCTTCTTTACGTTGCGCCTGACAGAACAAGCCGCCAGAGCAACGCGCCACCACTTCGCCGTCAACACGTTCTATTTTCGATTGACACACCGGGCATTCTGTTGGGAAAACAATCGGCTCGGCCCCCTCTGGCCGACGTGACTCAACCACAGAAACGACTTGAGGGATCACGTCCCCCGCCCGGCGAATAATCACCGTATCGCCAACCATCACGCCTAAGCGGGCGATTTCATCGGCATTATGCAGTGACGCGTTACTGACAGTGACACCACCGACAAAAACGGGTTTTAACTTCGCCACCGGGGTTATCGCCCCTGTTCGCCCGACCTGAAACTCAACATTGTTAAGTACCGTCATCTCTTCTTGGGCCGGGAATTTATAGGCAATCGCCCAGCGAGGGGCTCGTGCTACGAACCCAAGTTGCTTTTGTGTCTCAACATCATCAACTTTAATTACGACACCGTCGATTTCGTAAGCCAGATCCTGGCGACGCAGGCCAATATCCTGATAGTAGGCAATCACATCATTCAGAGTCTCAAGCTGCCTGATTTCAGGGCACATCGGTATCCCCCAGCCTTTCAATTGTACCAGGCGATCATACTGGCTTGGAGCCAATTCAATACCATTGACAATGCCGACAGAATAGGCATAGAAACTTAACGGGCGGGTTGCGGTAACCTTCGAGTCTAGCTGGCGAAGGCTGCCTGCCGCTGCATTACGCGGATTAACAAAAGGTTTTTCACCTTTTTTTAGGGCACGTGCATTCAGCGCATCAAAGCCTTTCTTAGGCATGAATACTTCGCCGCGAACTTCCAGCCGAGCCGGCCAGCCTCCACCTTGCAACTTCAGGGGAATGGAACGAATGGTACGTACGTTGGCGGTTATGTTTTCCCCCGTACTGCCATCACCCCGCGTTGCCGCCTGAACCAGCACACCGTTTTCGTACATCAGACTTACCGCCAAGCCGTCCAGCTTTGGCTCACAGCAGTAACTCAATTTCCCCGCAGAGATCCGGCGATCCAGCATCCGTTTTTCGAAAGCCCGCAGATCTTCGTCATTAAACGCATTATCAAGCGATAACATAGGTAGTTCATGCTTTACCTGGGTAAAAACGTCAAGTGGAGTACCGCCAACTCGCTGGCTAGGAGAATCAACCGTCACCAATTCCGGATATTCGGCCTCTAGATCCAGTAACTGTTGCATCATCCGATCATATTCAGCATCAGGGATTTCTGGGTTATCTTCTACATAATAACGGTGACCGTGATATGCGAGTTGTTCACGCAACGCGGCAATTTGTTGCTGAATGTCGGTACTCATTACTCTTCCTACCTAAAAAATAAGGCTCCTCTGCAGGAGCCTAATAGAAACTATCTATCTTAACTATGGAGCTTAAATCTGGGTGTACAGCTTAGCTTTTTCACGATATTCATCGATTCGGTTCGGGGTGATCATCGTTCGCTCATGATCAAGCACATCGGCATTTAATTCATCGGCAATCTGCTGAACCGTTTGTAGCATCAAATTGAAATTCTGATCAGCACGACCATAACAAGGCAGCATCAGATAAAAAGAGACGCCCGGTGTTTCAAAGTCGTCTGCGCCTCCTTCAGGGAAGTTGCCCGGATGGACCATATTAGCGACAGAAAACAGTACCGGTTCAATACCAGCCAGATCGGCATGACGGTGATAAACCGCATTATCGCCAAAAATCAGATTGTGTTGCTCAAGGCAACCAAATAACCTTGCCCCTTGCAGCATCTCGCCATTACGGGCATGGACACTCAGGGCCAGATAGCTCGGTTCAAGTTCCGGCTCTGGTTCTTCAGGTTCAATAAGCTCTGCAACCTCTTCCGAGATATCGGCCACAACCGGTTGGGCTTCTACACTGCTGTTGGGTTCAGCGTCAGGTCTTGTAGACAGCGCTGTATCCGCTGTTGCTGGCTCAGCGTTGACGACTTGAACAGGCTCAGCCTGCCCTTGCGGTTCAACAGACATTCTCTCCGCTGATGGTTCAGCAACCGGCACCGCCTCAGGCTTTGATTGGTCTGTATCGATACTCGCTGGCGGTTCAATTTTTTCCGCGGTTACTGATATTGTGGGCACATCAGCCCCATCATCGACAAAAGGTGCATTATAGGCAGCATCAAGCAGCGGATCAGCTTGCAACTTTTCGCCAAAATGTAATTCAGGCTCGGTACGTTTATGGGCTTTTTTCTCAGCTTCTTCTGGTGCATTATTGACCACCCGAACGAAACCAACGCCATCTTGATCAAAACCATCGGTATCTACATTGTTAGTATCCCCTAACTTACCTAACGGTTTCTCACCAAATTTCGCGGGCTTTTCTTTTCTGCTGGTCCAAAGACCGTGTAAAAGAAGCGCAGAGATAGCCAGCGCACCAACAATAATAAGAACCAGACGCAATTCCTGCATTATGAATACTCTGAATTAACTCGTTATCCCTTACGGGGTAAATGATAGTAAAAATGTCACAGGTCTTACAAAAGCACCTGAGCTGATTAAAAGCTAACAGGTTTAAAGCCTACTATTAACTTAATGTACCAAAACTCAATTAATAATGAGAAGATGAATATCGGTATTCGTGCAAGATAGTGCTACCGAGCACAAATTTGCACAAATTTCAGACAAAATAACCACCAAACTTCCCTCTTATAGCTATGACAACAAATTGGGGATTTGATTCTATACCGTTCTCCCCGTTAACATGCCCGGTATCCCATAGAAGAAGATCAACGTCCGCCTCTCTGGATGAGAACTTTGTGTAAGGAGTATTTAATGTCAAAACCGCAAATCATCCAAGCCCCAATCAGTGGCGCAGGATACTTTTTCAAAGGCATGTCTTTAGCCATGCAACCGGGAACCCGGCGATTTGTCATTCTGCCTCTCTTAATTAATGTGCTGTTGTTTGGCAGTGCATTTGGTTTTGTCTTAAGTCAACTCAGTGATTGGATTAACAGCTGGTTAGCATCATTACCGTCATGGTTAGATTGGCTGTCTTATGTGCTATGGCCACTGCTTGCGATAGCAACGCTGGTCATATTTTCATATCTCTTCAGTACCATCGCCAATTGGATTGCTGCGCCGTTTAATGGCTTACTGGCAGAGCACCTCGAAGCAAAACTGACCAATAAGCCTGCACCAGATGCGGGGCTAAAAGAGATAATGAAAGATCTGCCGCGGATCATGAGCCGAGAATGGACAAAAATTAAGTACTATCTGCCAAAAGCTATTGGCTTGCTCATCCTGCTTTGGATTCCGGCTATCGGCCAAACCGTTGGGCCGGTATTGTGGTTCTTATTCAGCGCATGGATGATGACCATTCAATATGTCGATTACCCGTTCGATAACCATAAAATTCCTTTTGGATCGATGCGTGATGCCTTGAAACTCAAACGCGGTAAATCACTCAGCTTTGGCAGTTTAGTCATGCTCTTTACCATGACACCCATACTGAACTTATTTGTTATGCCAATCGCCGTATGCGGCGCAACGGCGATGTGGGTCGATCATTACCGAGAGCAGATGATAGGTACTAAACACTAAGCAAAAAGGAGAGGAAACTCTCCTCTTATTTACAATGCGGTGGGCAAGATCAGGCTTGCTAAGCCAATTAATGTTTCAAAAACAATCGACTTACTTATCCTACCGCATATAAAGCCCAAGAACCGTTTTCACCGGTTATATACCCAAGTGGCACTCTTTCCGTAACCGCACTTCTCTCTCGATCCTCAAAGCTAGAATTTAGGGTCTTCTTTTATAACAATAAGATATAACAATAAATTACTTTCCAAATACTAATGACGGTTTATGCTTACTCTATCTGAAATTAGAACGTGTCATGAAGGAACGACAAGCATGAGCAAGATTTACGAAGATAACTCCTTAACGATTGGTAATACTCCGCTAGTACGTCTGAACCGCGTAAGTAAAGGTAACGTTCTGGCGAAAGTCGAAGCCCGTAATCCGAGCTTCAGCGTTAAATGCCGAATTGGCGCTAATATGATTTGGGATGCCGAGAAAAAAGGCCTCTTAAAAGACGGCGTTGAACTGGTTGAACCGACTAGTGGTAACACCGGTATTGCCCTGGCTTTCGTTGCTGCAGCACGCGGTTATAAGCTAACCCTGACCATGCCTGAAAGTATGAGCCTCGAACGCCGTAAGCTGCTTAAGGCTTTGGGGGCGAATTTGGTGCTGACCGAAGCACCAAAAGGTATGAAAGGTGCGATAGATAAAGCAGAAGAGATTGTAGCATCAGACCCGGATAAGTATCTGCTACTGCAGCAATTTAACAACCCTGCCAACCCTGAAATTCACGAAAAGACAACAGGTCCGGAAATTTGGGATGCGACAGATGGTGACGTTGATGTCTTCGTCTCTGGTGTCGGAACCGGCGGTACGCTGACAGGCGTTAGCCGTTTCATCAAGCTGCATAAAGGCAAAGCCATTACCACAGTTGCCGTCGAACCTTCCGAGTCTCCGGTTATTACCCAGACCCTGAACGGTGAAGAAGTAAAACCGGCACCTCACAAAATTCAAGGGATCGGCGCAGGCTTCATTCCAGGCAACCTTGATCTGTCTCTGATTGATGAAGTTGAACGCGTCAGCTCTGAAGACTCTATTGCGATGGCGCGCCGCCTAATGGAAGAAGAAGGTATTCTGGCTGGTATCTCTTCCGGTGCCGCCGTGGTGGCTGCAAACCGGATTGCTGAACGCCCAGAGTTTGCCGGTAAAAATATTGTTGTTGTGCTGCCAAGTTCAAGTGAGCGTTACCTGTCCACGGCTCTGTTTGCAGGTATTTTCACCGACAAAGAAACCCAACAGTGATCACACTTTTAAGTAATCCATAACTAATTCTTGCCTTATAAAGCTCCTGCGGGGGCTTTTTTGTTGCATTTTCCCTTTACGTTTAATATAAACTTGCAACGCTTTAATTTAAGCATCGAATTAAAAGGTTAAATTTTGACCTTAAAGATGCAACCAAGACAAACAATCTCACGAAAACTTGACTTGGGTTAAGCTAAAACGACGAACTGTTGGGTAGTTTATACTAAGTATTGGCAAGCTAAGACTACACACGTTAAGCTTTCTTTCAGTTACATAAATATTAAATAAATATTATATCGATAATCGGGGTGAAAAATGTATCAGAAGCAAGTTGAAATTACTGCAGAAAACGGTCTACACACTCGTCCAGCGGCTCAGTTCGTTAAAGAAGCTAAAGGATTCGACGCCGACATTACTGTTACTTCTAACGGTAAGAGCGCAAGTGCAAAAAGTCTGTTCAAACTACAAACACTAGGTTTAGTTAAAGGTACTCACGTAACTATCTCTGCTGAAGGTGCTCAGGCACAAGCTGCAGTAGACCACCTGGTTGCTCTAATGGACACGCTGCACTAATCCGCCGTCTGTTTGTTACGTTCCCTAGTTTTTTAGTTAATTTAAGGTAAGGCTATGATTTCAGGTATCCTGGCATCTCCTGGTATTGCTTTTGGTAAAGCACTGCTACTACAAGAAGACGAGATTGTTATTAGCAAAACTCCAATCTCTGCAGACCAGATCGATAACGAAATTCAATGTTTCTTCGACGCTCGAAAAAAATCTTCTGAGCAACTAGAAGTAATCAAAGAAAAAGCACGTGTCACCTTCGGTGAAGAGAAGGAAGCGATCTTTGAAGGTCACATCATGTTGCTGGAAGATGAGGAGCTTGAAGAAGAAATCATAGCCTTCATTAAAGACAACAAAGCATCTGCAGCCCTGGCTATTCACTCTATTATCGAAGAGCAGGCAACAACGCTAGAATCTTTAGATGACGAATACCTGAAAGAACGTGCAACGGATATCCGCGATATCGGTAGCCGTTTCGTTAAAAACGCATTAGGTATCAGCATCGTTAACCTAAGTGCCATTAACGAAGAAGTGATTCTGGTTGCAAACGACCTGACGCCTTCTGAGACAGCACAAATCAATCTGGATTACGTACTGGGCTTCATTACTGATATCGGTGGCCGTACTTCGCACACCTCTATCATGGCACGTTCTCTTGAGCTACCTGCAATCGTGGGTACCAACGATATTACAACTCGTGTTCAAAATGGTGACATGCTGATTCTTGATGCAATCAATAATCAAATCGTGATCAACCCAACACAAGCCGAGTTAACCAAATTCAAAACGATCCGTGACGAGTATCAGGCTGAGAAAGATGAGCTTGCAAAACTGAAGGACCTACCTGCTATTACCCTTGACGGTCAGCAAGTAGAAGTTTGCGGTAACATCGGTACCGTTAAAGACTGTGACGGTATTAACCGTAACGGCGGTGAAGGTGTTGGCCTGTACCGTACCGAGTTCCTGTTCATGGACCGTGACTCTCTTCCAACCGAAGATGAGCAGTATCAGGCATATAAAGACGTTGCTGAAGCAATGCACGGCGAATCAGTAATTATCCGTACCATGGATATCGGTGGTGACAAGGATCTCCCGTATCTGGATCTGCCTAAAGAAATGAACCCGTTCCTGGGCTGGCGTGCAATTCGCATCAGCCTGGATCGTCGTGAAATTCTGCGTGACCAGTTGCGTGCAATTCTACGTGCATCGGCACACGGTAAGATCCGCATCATGTTCCCGATGATTATTTCTGTAGAAGAAATCCGTGAACTGAAAGCAGCTATTGAAGAATACAAAGCTGAACTGCGTACTGAAGGCCTTGCTTTTGACGAGGAAATCGAAATCGGCGTAATGGTGGAAACACCTGCAGCAGCCGCTATCGCACACCACCTTGCTAAAGAAGTATCCTTCTTTAGCATTGGTACAAACGACTTAACCCAGTATACTCTTGCAGTTGACCGCGGAAATGAGCTTATTTCTCATCTATATAACCCGCTATCACCTGCCGTACTGACTGTGATCAAGCAAGTTATCGATGCTTCTCATAAAGAAGGTAAGTGGACTGGCATGTGTGGCGAGCTAGCTGGTGACGAACGTGCTACCCTATTGCTATTAGGCATGGGTCTGGACGAGTTCAGCATGAGCGGGATTTCAATTCCACGCATTAAGAAAGTTATCCGTAACACTAACTTTGCTGATGTTAAAGCCATGGCAGAGCAAGCACTTGCTCTACCTACGGCGGCTGAAATCGAAGCACACGTAGAAAAATTCATCGCAGAAAAGACCATCTGCTAATAATATAGCTGCAGATAGAATAACAACGCTTAGGAGCAACGATATGGGTCTGTTTGACAAATTGAAGAAGCTGGTTTCTGACGACAGCAACGAAGCTGGTGCCATTGAAATTATCGCACCACTTTCTGGCGAAATCGTAAACATCGAAGATGTGCCAGATGTTGTTTTTGCAGAGAAGATCGTTGGTGACGGCATCGCTATCAAGCCTACTGGAAACAAGATGGTTGCACCAGTAAACGGTACAATCGGCAAGATCTTCGAAACCAACCACGCCTTCTCTATTGAGTCTGACGATGGTATTGAGCTTTTCGTTCACTTCGGTATTGATACTGTTGAGCTGAAAGGTGAAGGCTTCACTCGCATTGCAGAGGAAGGCCAAACTGTTAAAATCGGTGACACTGTTATCGAATTCGATCTTGCGCTACTGGAAGAGAAAGCAAAGTCAACTTTGACTCCTGTTGTTATCTCTAACATGGACGAGATCAAAGAACTGAACAAACTTTCTGGCGCGGTGACTGTGGGTGAAACTCCAGTTCTACGCATCAAGAAGTAAGATTGTCTCAGTCTTAACAAAAACGCCACCTTCGGGTGGCGTTTTTGTTTATGGGTGCAAAAAATAGAGACGAGTATCTAGTGTCGAGATATTAGAATCTATAGTCGTGTAAGCACGATTTCAAAAACCTAAATGAAGTGTCAAGTTCTTGATCTTCCCAGAGCCTGTTTTTCCTAGGCGCTTAAAGCGTCTTATCCTCGCCACTCTAAAATCGCACCTAGTTTACTCGAAACAGTTTATCTGCCGCTCCTCAGGGCCATAGAACCGCTTTAAACCGCGCTTACCGTTTATTACAAACTTTCCAACATCTCAACCGGCGGTGCAAAGAAGTATGCGCCAGTGACAGCCTTCGTAAAACGTAGCATCTGATCCGATTGACCATCGCTATCGCCGTACATACTCTTTAACATCGCATTGAAATTATGCTGAGTATGGCAATAGGCAATGAACAGCAAGCCATGATCGCCGGTTACCGTGCCGTACGGCAGGCTGTGGCGCACAATCTTAAGGCCTTTGCCTTCTTCTTTAAGATCAACACGGCCAACGTGAGAAGCTGCGGGAACATCTTCCAACTCAACCGAGCCCTGTTTAGTCCGACCAATTACTTTTTCTTGTGCCTGAATATTCAGACGATTCCAAGCAGGCAGATTATGCACAAATCGCTGAACCATCACGAAACTACCACCTGCGAACTCACCACCTTTGATCAAAGCAACATCACTACGGGCTTCTGTCGTTTTCGGATTTTCCGTGCCATCAATGAAATCAATCATGTCTCGAGAGTCTAGGTACTTAAAACCATAAGTCTCGTCTAACACTTCAATGTCTTTTGCAACAGGTTCAAGAAAGCAACGTAAGGTGTAGAAGTTCAAATCATGACGGCTTGAGTTTATATGAAGCAGAATATCACCTCCCGTTACAGGTGCCGTGATATCACCGCTACCAAGCGGAGTAAAATCTTCAAATTCTGCTGGACAGCCTTTATCTAAAGACAGCCAGAATGCTTTGCCAAAGGCCAGGCTGGCACGAAGATTGCCATCAGGCTGCTGCTCGTTCAGTGTTGCTAATGTATGATGCAGCGATTTACACTGAGCAATAACCGCGTCCTTGCCTCCGATAACCTTCATTACAACATAAAGGGCAAAAGGGCCGGCTTCTGGCAAAATTGCGGGTTGTGCGATAGCCATATGATTCTCCTGAATATTCTTCAACGTCAATCTAGAGAAATGATTATAACGTTTCCGGCCATAAAAAACGCTCCCGACAGGAGCGTTATATTATTCAATCTTAAGCCGGTGAACGTTATACCGAAGTCACTTCGACATGAAGTTTTACCTGTTCATGGGAACGGTCATCAACCGTTTCAAATGATGTAGGCGAATTCAAACCCGTTGAAAGTGTAGGTGAAATAATGGTACGCCACTCACCATCATCCAGACGCTCTTGTACCTTAAAGGCTATTATCACTTCTTCCGCTGATACTTGCAGCAACTCTGCACTGCCAACCAGCTCACGGGCACTGCTCCCCTCTTCTGATGTGCCGAAAAAAACCGTTTCTTCACCAGGTAGCAGAGACAGTGATGTATTTACCGTCTGCTTGGTATCTAAACCGGTCAGTTCAAAGTTAACGTCTAATAACCAGTCAGCCATGGCTAAAGGGCTTAACAGTGCACTAAAGAGCACTAAACCTTTACTCCATTCATTCATTTGCTTTACCTCTCTATAGGCCTATCTGCAAATGTATTCCTGACTCGGGTGCTTCTCATCAAATACAAACTGAACCACAGGGTAAGCAACATCGTCGTTGCGCGAGTCCAGCTGAATGCACCATGAGTGAGCGACAGGTGATACAGTTGCAGTAAACAATCGGTGATATAGGCAGCAAGTAATAATTTTTTGCCGTGCTGCCATAAAAAATTCATTAAGTTGTAGTTTTTATATCGCAGGCCGGATAACCACATCAATAGTAGTGCGGGTAACCCTATTGCCATTCCGACATACAAGCTTTCTCGTAATGGATAGAAAATTGTCAGTATTTGCGACCCCTGATCGCGGCTGGCTCCAGCCATTACAAAGACAATCCACGCTTTAGCGCTGAACGCCAAAACTAACCACAACATCATCGAAGGCTTTAGCAAGCCATGCTTGTCATAAGCATCCATTGGATAAAACAAAGTGTTTCCTCACACATTCTCTCTCTATGAGCAATGGTGGCAAACCATACCAAATTCAACCAGTTGAATATAATGTACATTGTATTTATTGTTTTAATAAGATAATTCATCTCGATGAAACAGTAACCTCGCCGTGGTTAATTCTGTGGTACACCGCACTTTTCAATTATTCATCTTGTAGCCAAGATCACGCTTTATCTTCAAATAACCACACAAATTCTGTTTTATTACGAAAGCCTCGGTGTCAGAACAATTTAGGAAATGTTATAAAAAACAACCATATCTGACAAACATCAACGACTTAAACACTTGCCAGCAGTAGGCGAACCGAGAAAATTTTATTCATTAGTTGAAATATTCCTACACATCTCACCATTATACTCTCTGGAACAGACTCCCCCCCAAGTTAGGGACAAGGTATAATCACAAAAGCACCTCTATGATCAGACCATTGAGCGGAGTTAAAATGACCACCCAGAAAAACCCCAATCCCCCCTCACCAGAAACGCAAGCTGAAGCACTACGCATTGCGAAAGCGACGCAAAAGCCAGGCCAGACCAAAGATCAGACTAAACTGGTTGCGGTCGGCATTCAAAAAGGCATCGAACTCTATAAGAAACAGCAAAAAGTCAAAGCGCGTGAACGTGACAAGCTGCGTAAGAAACACGTCAGTAACCAACAGGAGCAGCCAAAAGAAGAGGCTCCAGCGACTCCTGAACACGTTGTCATTCACAAACAACATTGGTTGCCATGGGTGCTACTCGTGGCATCATGGGTAGGGTTTGCCGTTTTTCTAATGCAATCGTGACACAACCATAAATCTACTCGTATCAGATCACACAAAAAACAGGATGGCAAAAATGAAGCTTCAATTAATAAAGCCACTATTTCTGCTAGCAAGCACCGGAATTTTGTTCGGTTGTTCGAATGCCGACACTGATAATGTGTCATTTCCTGACAGATCAATGCAGCCATGCCGAGAGAGGCCAAATTGTGTCTCAACCGCTGATAAAAGGGAGGAATATCATTTAGCGGACTTTGTTCTGAGCGAAGCTGGCCTCAACAACTGGAAGCGTATTACTGAGCTGGCTCTTTCACTGCCTGGCGCCAGCTTAGGTTCTCAGAGCGAGGCGTATATTCGGGTAGAGTGCAGAAGTAGCCTGTTTAAGTTTGTTGATGATTTTGAAGTACGCCGACAAGACAAGCAGCTGATGGTACGTTCAGAATCGCGAGTGGGTTATTCCGATTTTGGCGTTAATCGAAAACGAGCAGAACTGTTCCGCAGTATGCTCTCTGAAGCCGGTTATATAGAACCTTAATATATAAACAAATTGTACGCAGAAAAAAGCCACGTCTCTCAGACATGGCTTTTTATTTCTTTTTTACACGGTAGTCACTAATGACAGCCAGGGGGGGCATCAGATATTTTTATCTTTACCCAACGCCAGTACGCCTACCGATATTGCAGCGACAACAGCAAACCCCGTTAAAATGATAACAGGCATTGCGGCATAACCTAGCGTGTGCCAAATAATCGACTCTAATGTGCTCATCGTCTTCTCACCTTGTTGTTATTACCAGCCTTCAACACCTTTCATATCAGGTAATTTATGTGCAATACCTTTATGGCAATCCACACATGTTTTCTCACCCGATGCCAATGCCGTTGAGTGCTGTTTAACACTACGTGGACCTTGTTCTGAAAAGTCCATGTATTCAAAGTTATGGCAATTACGACATTCCTGCGAATCATTTTCTTTCATCCGATGCCACTCACGGTTAGCAAGGTATGCACGGCGCTCTTTGAATTTTTCTTCTGTACCGATAGTCCCCATCGCGAAAGCCACCAGCTCTTTTGATGCCTGTACTTTACGAACGATCTTATCTGTCCAGTTATGCGGTACGTGACAGTCAGAGCAAATCGCACGCACACCCGAACGGTTCGAGAAGTGAACCGTCTCACGGATCTCTTTCACAATCGGCGCATGACAGCCTGAGCAAAACTCTTCCGTATTGGTTGCTTCCATTCCGGTGTTAAACGCCCCCCAGAATAACAAGCCGCCCATAAATCCCATAAACAAGACGACACCAACGGCCACTTTACTTGGCGATGTCAGTCTTCTCCAAAATGCCTTTAAAATGTTCATATATAGCCTCTCTTTTTATTGTGGCTATAATTAGCGCAGAGCATCAACACGTTGGAAACTGTTCTCAACCAATGGCTTTGCATCAGCCTGAGGAACGTGACACTGCTGACAGAAATAGCGACGTGGTGAAACATCTGACAATACCTGACCTTCACGGGTCTGGTAGTGGGTTACACTGATTTTCGTAGCGCCCATTTCTTTCGCATTTTTCCAACTGTGGCAAGCCAGACATTTATTCGCATTTAATGACACTTCGTAGTTACGAATGGTGTGTGGGATCAGCGGTGGCTGATAGACATAATCGCTATCAATCGTACCCTGATCTCGTGGGTAACGTTTAAATGCATCAGCCGGGCGGGTGGTTTCCAGCTCACTGACACCGCGTAATGATTCTACGCCACCAATCCCCCCCGGATTGGTAACAGCTTGGTTGTTAAGCTCATCTGCACTCTGCACGGTACCGGTCAATAACATACCAACAGCCATGACCGCTAAAACTAGTCGTTTCATTGTATTCTCCGCCTTTGGGCTAAATTCGTCTTAAGAACGTTAGCTATCCCGCCCTGGCCCAGTCGCTCACTGAGTGTGAACTCGATAGCTAACGTCATACGATTAATTAAACTTTAGTGATCTTGATTGGGCACTTCTTGAAGTCTGTCTGCTTAGACAGCGGATCAGTGGCATCCAAAATCAGTTTGTTAACCAAGATGCGAGCATCAAAGAATGGTACGAAGACCAAACCGACAGGAGGGCGGTTACGGCCTCGCGTTTCAACTCGGCAACGAACTTCACCTCGACGAGATTCCAATAACACTTCATCACCACGGCGCAGGCCACGGACTTGGGCATCATCAGGGTGGATATAACAAACCGCATCAGGCACGGCTTTGTACAACTCTGGAACACGGCGGGTCATGGTACCGGTATGCCAGTGTTCTAATACACGGCCAGTACATAGCCACATGTCATAATCTTTATCTGGCATTTCAGGTGCTGGCTCATACGGTGCAAAAATGATATTAGCTTTACCGTCTGGCTTACCATAGAAATGAAAACCTGAGCCTTCCGGAACATATGGATCTGAACCTTCAGCAAAACGCCATAGCGTTTCTTTGCCATCAACAACCGGCCAGCGCAGGCCACGCACTTTATGGTACGTATCATAGGGTGCTAAATCATGACCATGACCACGACCAAATGCTGCATATTCTTCAAACAGGCCTTTTTGCAGATAGAAGCCTTGCGCTTTTGCATCATCGTTAAGCTCTTGCGCTTCAGAGAGCGGATACTTATCTACCTGGCCATTGCGGAACAGTACTTCATACATGCTCTTACCGCGGTATTGCGGCATTTTCGCCAGCAGATCATCCCCCCACACTTCTTCAATCTTGAAGCGTTTAGAGAATTCCATTAGCTGCCACAGATCTGATTTTGCATCACCCTGCGCTTCAACCTGCTGATACCAAGCTTGGGTACGACGCTCGGCATTACCGTAAGCGCCCTCTTTTTCTACCCACATAGCGGTCGGAAGGATCAAGTCTGACGCCTGAGCCGTTACTGTAGGATACGGATCAGAACAAACAATGAAGTTTGCCGGGTTACGGTAACCAGGCAGACGCTCTTCATTGATATTCGGCCCCGCCTGCATATTGTTATTACACATTACCCAGTAAGCGTTTAGCTTACCGTCTTTTAGCATCCGATCCTGGACAACCGCGTGATAACCCGGTTTTGGCGGAATTGTACCTTCAGGCAGTTTCCAGATTTTTTCTGCAATCGCACGGTGCTTGGGATTTGCAACCACCATGTCGGCTGGCAAACGGTGAGAGAACGTACCCACCTCGCGGGCTGTACCACAGGCTGACGGCTGCCCAGTCAACGAGAACGGGCTGTTACCCGGCTGCGAGATCTTACCGGTTAATAGGTGAATATTGTAAACCAGGCTGTTCATCCACACACCACGGGTATGTTGGTTCATCCCCATGGTCCACAGTGACATCACTTTTACTTTCGGATCAGCGTACTGCTTTGCCATTTCCAGCAGCTTTTCTTGGGAAATCCCAGACATTTCAGAGGCTTTTTCTAACGTATACTCTGCAACCGACGCTTTATACTGCTCAAAGCTCATTGGGTGCATTTTGCCGACGTTCGGGTTTTCGGCCTTCTGCTGCAGTGGATGCTCGTCGCGAAGACCGTAACCAATGTCTGTCGTCGCACGCTTGAAGTGAGTATGCTTATCAACAAAATCCCAGTTCACGGCATCATTTTCGATGATGTAGTTAGCAATGAAGTTCGCAATTGCCAGATCGCTCTGCGGTTCGAAAATCATACCGTTATCAGCCAGTTCAAATGAACGGTGATAATAGGTCGACAACACGTTTACTTTGACATGAGGGTTACTTAAACGGCGATCAGTAATACGTGTCCATAGAACCGGGTGCATTTCAGCCATGTTTGAGCCCCAAAGCACAAACGCATCGGCATGTTCGAAATCATCGTAGCAGCCCATCGGCTCATCGATACCAAAGGTACGCATGAAGCCACCAACAGCAGACGCCATACAGTGACGCGCATTCGGGTCGATGTTGTTAGAACGGAAGCCGGCTTTCATCATTTTTGAAGCCGCATACCCTTCCATGACGGTCCACTGACCAGAGCCGAACATACCCACACTTGTCGGGCCTTTCTCTTGCAGTGCAGCTTTCCATTTCTCAGCCATGATATCGAAGGCTTGATCCCAGGAAATAGGGGCAAAGTCGCCGTCTTTATCAAACTTGCCGTTTTTCATCCGCAGCATAGGCGTTTGCAGACGGTCTTTTCCGTACATGATCTTAGAGAGGAAATAACCTTTGATACAGTTCAGGCCTTTGTTGACAGGCGCTTCCGGATCACCCTGAGTGGCAACGACTCGACCATTCTGCGTACCTACCAGTACCGAACAACCTGTACCACAAAAACGACACGGAGCCTTATCCCATTTAATTTTGGTTTGATCAGAACTCACAATTAAGTTAGTTGCTGACGCTGGCAAGGTAATACCAGCAACAGCTGCCGCTGATGCAGCCGCGTTTGCCTTAACAAACGCACGTCTTGTCATTTTCATGAATCATCCTCAGATTGCGGATCAAAGTGTTCAATTTGGTGGTACACTAAAAAAGTGATTAAAACATGGTCTAGGTTGTTAATTTTATCTATAGTATCAGTCACATACCCTTGATTCGCCGTTTCCAGAACGACAATGAGCTTTCCTTCTTCGCTCTCACCATGAATCTCCGTATCAGGAAAATCAAGTATCTGATTTTTAACGACTTCTAAATATTCTGGTTTTACATGTACAACCAGGCTAGAGATATGAACTTCCTGTTGCGCCATAAACTATTTCTCTTCTGCTTCGTTAATCACCATGGCGATTGCTGATGTCGGACAAACCGATAGACAGGCACCACACCCCGTGCAATCTTCTGCATTCAGATCCGGCAGAGCAACTCCGCCAGCTTGCGGCCTGAAATGTATTGCTTGTACTCCGCACATATCACCGCAACTACGGCATTCAATCTTGTTATATGCCAGACAACGCTGATTAATCTGAGCTTTCAGCTCCCAGGGGGTATCTGTTTGTGGATGAAACAATGACTCTGGACAAGCCTCTGCGCAGCGGTAGCAAAAAGTACATTCACCATCACCGTGGTTAAAGTCGATAGTTGGAAATCCCCCGTCACCTTTTACAATAACCTGGGGTTCACACGCACTGATGCATTTATTGCAGCGGGTGCAGCTCTCAGTGAAAAACGCTTCATCAATAACCCATGGCAAACGCTGCAATTCAGGATTGCGACGACGCTTAAACATATTACGGCGTGAACGATCGAACATGTGTTAACACCTTTGGTAAAATAATGTAACAATGAGCATTTTACTGACAGCAGCCAATACGCTAAGACGGAATCAAACTTGTCACAACTCTTCATCTTTTTATATGAGTAGTTTAAATCCAGTAATAATTGCTTAAATACCCCGTAAGGGTTAAATAGAGGTGAAATTGTTTTAGATCAATAAAGTGGGATGATATAACTTCCACTATTCGACTATGGGCAACAAACCCCAGTTTCGCTTTAATATATCGAACACCATTTAATCTATTGTTATATAAGGAATCTAAGTGCAAAACAGGCCCCTTAAGTCAGTGACTACAACCATAGCCCGGGCCATGCTGGCTATCTTGTTATTGTCAGTGGCGACCACCAGCTTTGCACTGCTTACGCTTGCTTCCAGTTTGAATGACGCTGAAGCAATCAATGTTTCCGGTTCGCTGCGTATGCAGAGCTATCGCTTAGCCTACGATATTCAAACCGAGTCACCTCAATTGTCAGATCACTTGGATCACTTCGAAAAATCGCTATTTTCACCGTCAATGGCCGCACTGGAACACTGGACCGTGCCTACCGACATTAAAACGCACTATTACGGCTTAATTGGTCGCTGGGAAAATCTTCATCTACAGCTCGAGACCTCCGATCGCCAGCAGTACTTAGAGAATGTCGCCAGCTTTGTCGATCGCATTGATGGCTTTGTCTTTGAGCTGCAGGAATTCTCTGTCATTAAACTGCAGGTGTTGTCGGTAATCGGTGGTATTGGGTTAAGTCTGATCTTACTCGTTGCCTTATTCACGATTCATTTCACCCAGCGAAAAATCGTTTCCCCTCTGAATCAATTAGTCACAGCCAGTGAACATGTCCAAAATGGCCTTTTCGATGTTAGCCTAGATATAAAAAGTGATAATGAGTTAGGCTTACTGGCCGATAATTTTTATAAGATGTCTTCTGAACTCGGAAAATTATATCGGGGGTTAGAGAAGAACGTGAATGAGAAAACACGTCGCCTGCGTCACGCCAATGAATCACTCCAGGTACTCTATAACTGCTCACAAGAACTGTCAGTCAGCCGGTTAACCCCGCAAAATTTCTCTGCCATGCTAGACACCCTGGTGGCGGTGGAAGGATTAACGGCAGCTAAACTGATTATAGAAGAAAACAGTGGCGGGCGGTCTGAGCTAACCGCCGGAATTGAATCTACCCAACCATGGCATTTTCAGGATTTAGCCATCGACGGGCAAGTGCTTGGCCAGCTATGGTGGCAATATACCTTGCCCTGCCCGGACCAAACGTTGATCGATAATATATCGCGCATATTAGCCCGAGGGATCTATTACAACCGGGCCCAAAAGCAGAGCGAGCAATTGCTCTTAATGGAAGAGCGGGCCACCATCGCACGCGAGCTACATGACTCCTTGGCACAATCATTATCTTATCTGAAAATCCAGATGACCTTGCTAAAACGTCAATTAGCCAGTAATGACACCGATAATGCTAATCAGATTCTGGCCGATATTGATAGCGGGTTGTCAGGCGCGTATACCCAATTAAGAGAATTGCTGAGCACCTTTCGCCTCACGATCAAAGAAGCCAACTTTGGTGAAGCCTTGGTAGAGATGCTTAATCCACTGGAAGAGCAGACAGATGCGCTGCTGATCATTGATAACCACTTGTCATCGCTCAGCCTCGATGCCCACCATCAGGTACATCTACTGCAAGTGATCCGTGAAGCGGTACTCAATGCGATAAAACATGCCCATGCTGACGAAATCATCGTCTCTTGTGAGCAAAGAGGTGATCATGTAGATATAAAAATTCGTGATGATGGGTTAGGTTTCGATCCTAACAGAAAAAAACTAAACCATTATGGTTTAGCCATTATGACCGAGCGAGCATCACGCCTACATGGTGATCTTCAAATAAATACAGTGCCGGGCGCAGGCTGTGAAGTGAGCCTCACCTTTTCACTTCAGATTTAAGGACATTAATATGACGTCTTGGAAAATAATGATTGTAGATGATCACCCGTTAATCCGACGTGGGATCGGCCAGCTATTAAGTTTTGAACCCGATTTTGAACTGATTGGCGAAGCCAGCAATGGTGCTGATGCCATAGCACTGGCGAATGAGAAAAACCCCGACCTGATCCTGCTCGATTTAAATATGAAGGGAATGTCGGGCTTAGATACCCTCAATGCGCTGCGGGCTGAAGGGAGCAGCGCCAGCATTGTTATTCTGACCGTCTCTGATAGCCGTTCCGATATCAAAGCGTTGGTTGCTGCAGGGGCTGATGGCTACTTGCTAAAAGATACCGAACCCGATGAACTCATCAGCCAGCTAAGGCAAGCGTTATGTGGCGCCAAGGTCTACAACGATCTAGTTCGGGATTACTTAGAAGATACCAGCGAACAAGATTCTCTGCTAAACACGCTTACAGACAGGGAAATGCAGATTTTACAAGAAGTTGCCAAAGGCTATCGAAATAAACAAATTGCCGATGCATTATTTATTTCAGAAGCGACCGTAAAAGTACACATGAAGAGCCTGCTAAAAAAACTACAGGTCAAATCACGTACCGCGGCAACTGTTCTTTATCTGGAAGCACAAGGGCAATAATGAAAAAGAATCTGATGATAGTACTGGTATCTTTGTTCTTATTCGGTTGTGAAACAACACGGCTGAACAACGAAAGCAGAGATATACAAGTTGTGTGGAATAATAGCGGAAAAATCAACCAATGTACCCACAAAGAAACCATCACAAGTTCTGAGGGGCACTGGTATACATTTTTGTTTATCGGCAATCAGGAGTTAACTGAGGGGGCACTTAACGCACTGAAAAATCGTGCCAGTGCACTTGGGGCCAATACCATCGATTTGTACGCGCCACGAACATTTAGTACATCCGTTACCATGATGGGTAATGCTTATGTCTGCCCACCACCGCTTAATTAACGTCCCATTCATCGTCCCCCTTCAGAAATGGAAAAACCGCAACAAGTGCGGTTTTCATTTATACCGAAAGGTATTAGCTCGCCAGTGAAGTGATCAGATCACCCTCCCGATCTTCAACCCATTGCAGGTCGAAAGGCCCCCAGTCACTTAACTGGTAATAACCATCATTGTGTCGCTTACCATCCTGAATAAAGGTGAGCTCTATCCCTAAACCAGGTAACGCTTTTAATACATCCTGAATGGTACGACGTGGCCATCCCGTCTGTTCAATCAGCCTTGGGACGTTTGGCCTTTCGATATGCTCGACAAGTAATGCCAGATAAAGACGACGAGCAAAAACCGGATTCAGTTCCATTGAGACCTCCATAATACTAATTTGAGTAATCATCGGGCCTGTTACGGATTGACAGCCGAGCTTTATTCCCTCATAGCCGATCTATATATTCAGCATGCCCTAGGTATCTACTCACCGCCACAGCCAAAATGACAACGGATCGAGCAACGACATACAGATGACTATTCAAATTGGTATAAAAGAGGCTTCATTATTCAGAGTAATAAAAATGAAATGTTGAGTTTGATCAAGATGGGAGACGGTTTAGCCACCAATACAGAACAGAAAGCGATTCAGATCTCATTTTTGTGATCTTGCATGTAGGCTCACCACCTCCCTTTCAGCCTCCACACCTCCATAAAGAGTCAGTAATTCTGAGCAAAGCTCACGAATCCAGCATTCCGGTGCATTGTGATCGCCTTACGTATCCATTAAGGTTGCCTATATATTCATCATCACCCGAGCACTTTATCTTTGTAGTGGCACTGTACTATGTTAAAGCCATGTAATGCCAATTGATATAAACCCCATTGCTAAGCCTGTGTAATCTCGCTATAAAGGAGAGCTAATTTGATAAAAAAGTCAGTCAGCTCAACTATGAATACAATTGCCTACGGTATTAAAAACTGCGACACCATCAAAAAAATGAAAAAGTGGCTGGATGCAGAGAACCAGGATTACACCTTTCACGACTACCGCGTTGACGGTCTAGATCAAGCCATGCTGGAGCAGTTTGAATCAGAATTGGGCTGGGAAGCAATGGTCAACAAACGCGGTACCACTTACCGTCAGCTTACTGACGACCAAAAGGCAAGCCTCGATAAAGAAACGGCTATGACGCTAATGCTGGAATACCCGGCAATGATCAAGCGCCCACTGCTCGTCCATAACGGTAGCTACTACCTGGGCTTTAAGCCCGCCCAGTACCAAACAATTTTTCAACCGTCACTTTCTACTCAGAAATAAAGGATACAAGGATGTCAGACAGCCCGGTAATTGCACTGGCAAAAGATCTTATCAGCCGCAACTCCGTTACCCCGGAAGATGCAGGCTGTCAGGACGTGATGATTGCCCGTCTTGAAAAACTCGGCTTCACAATTGAAACCATGGTCTTTGAAGATACCACTAACTTGTGGGCTCGCCGTGGAACGAAAGCCCCCCTGTTTGTTTTTGCCGGCCATACCGATGTGGTTCCAGCCGGATCATTAGAGCAATGGCATACCCCACCGTTCGAACCGACGATCATCGATGGTTATCTGCACGGTCGGGGAGCCGCCGATATGAAAGGCTCATTAGCCTGCATAATCGTCGCCGTTGAACGTTTTCTGGCAGAAAATCCCGACCATCCAGGTTCCGTGGCACTGCTGATCACCTCAGATGAAGAAGGGCCCTTTATCAACGGGACAACCCGTGTAATTGATACCCTGGAAGCACGTAATGAAAAAATCGATATGTGTATTGTCGGTGAGCCATCCAGTACTCATGCGGTCGGCGATGTCGTCAAGAATGGTCGCCGGGGGTCGCTCACCGGTGATTTGACCATAAAAGGCATTCAAGGCCATGTCGCCTACCCGCACTTAGCTGAAAATCCCGTTCATGAAGCGCTGGCGGCATTGGCTGAACTGGCGGGGACGACTTGGGATAACGGTAATGCCTACTTCCCCCCTACCAGCTTCCAAATCGCCAACCTTACCGCAGGAACAGGTGCCTCGAACGTTATTCCGGGAGAGTTTCATGTTCAGTTTAATTTTCGCTTCAGTACCGAGCTGACGGATACCGACATTCAGCGCCGTGTTCATTCGATGCTCGATGCCCACGGTTTAAACTATGAACTAAAATGGACACTGAACGGTTACCCGTTCTTAACCGATGAAGGTACATTGGTTGAAGCCGTGGTCGCCGCCGTTGAAGACGTGAATCATACCAAGCCAGAACTGTTAACCACAGGCGGTACCTCTGATGGTCGGTTTATTGCCCGAACCGGCGCGCAGGTTGTCGAGCTTGGCCCGGTCAACGCCACGATCCACAAAGTCAATGAATGTGTCAAAATTGCGGATCTTGAGAAGCTGACTGATATGTATCAGAAAGTGTTAGAAAAAGCACTGCGATGATCACCTCTACTTCTGCTCGGCAGCTTACTGCCGAGCAACTCACAGGCAGAAACAGCGGCCACTTAGTGGGTCATCAAAACTTCCAGTTGCATCACCTGATGCAACCGGCTTTCGCTGCGCTGCAGCAAGCCGCCCAACAGGCTGGGTTTGATATGCAGCTGGCCAGTGCATTCCGCCCTTTTGAACGCCAGCTATTAATCTGGAACAACAAGTTCAACGGTATCAGGCCATTGCTTGATAGCCAATGCCAGCCATTAGATACCAGCAAGCTCTGTGAACTGGACAAAATTATTGCCATCATGCGTTGGTCAGCCTTGCCGGGCGCCAGCCGCCATCACTGGGGCACAGATGTCGATGTCTATGCACAGAACTGTTTGCCCGTCGATACGCAATTACAATTAGAGCCATGGGAATACGCATCAGGGGGTCATCAGGCAGAATTTTATCAATGGCTTAAACACCATATGGCTGAATATGGCTTTTATCTGCCCTATGCAGAGGATCGCGGCGGGGTCGCTATAGAGCCCTGGCATATCAGCCACCATCCGGTAAGCCGGGAGTTGTTGGCACAACTGACACCTGAGCTGCTCTACCGCACACTTAATCACAGCCAAATAGCAGGAAAGTCGCAGATACTGGCAAACCTTGATAACCTCTATACTAGGTTCATTAACAATATCTGTGAGGTCTAGATGGAATGGTTACTAAACCCTTGGGTGATCTCAGCCATCGTTCTCAGCGTCGTGGTCAGTAATATTATGGCCTTAAAATATACCGCGAACATGAAGTTTGGCTACCGTGACAAGGCCAAATACCTCAAAGAGAAGCACGACCGTGAAAAGGCCGAGAAGGAAGAGCAAGATCCGAGTGATTAAATGCGAAGACCTAGAAAGAAACTAGTATCGAGTATCTAGAATCTCGATACTAGATTCTCGACTCTAGATACTCGCTCCTCGCACCTTCAAACTACGGGCGTACGAGGTAATTCGCTTGCCCTACCCACTTGTAGCTGGTCAGCTCTTCTAAACCCATAGGGCCACGGGCGTGCAGCTTCTGGGTTGATACTGCAACTTCAGCCCCTAAGCCAAACTGCGCACCGTCAGTGAAACGCGTTGACGCATTCACATAGACAGCCGCAGAGCCAGCCGCGTTAACAAATTGCTCTGCTGACTGAATATTATTCGTCAGAATCGCATCAGAATGGCTGGCATTGTGCTTACGCATATGAGCAATGGCTTCCTGCACATCGTGGACCACTTTGACGCCAAGGGTATAACTTAGCCATTCCGTGTCAAAATCACCGTCAGCAACACGGCGCAACTCAGCCGCCTTACCTTCAAGTAACTCATAGGCGGCCTCATCGGCGACTAAAGCAACATTACTGCTATTTAAACGCTCGGCCAGGCGAGGCAAGAACGCTTCGGCCACTTGTTCACTCACCAGCAGCGTATCTAATGCGTTACAAGCTGATGGGCGTTGTACCTTGGCATTCTCAACAACGTCCAGTGAACGGGCGAGATCTGCCGAATGATCGACATAAACATGACTAATACCGAAGCCACCAATAATGACAGGTATCGTACTGTTTTCCTTGCACATCTTGTGCAAGCCAGCACCGCCTCGCGGGATGATCATGTCGACATACTGATCCAGTTTGAGCAATTGTGACACCAGCTCACGGTCCGGTTTGTCAATATACTGTACCGATGCCGCAGGTAAGCCCGCCTTCTCCAGCGCTAGCTGGATCACTTTGACCAGTTCCATATTCGAATGGAACGTTTCGCGGCCACCACGCAAAATGCTGGCATTACCGGTTTTCAGACACAGTGCTGCAATATCGATCGTTACATTCGGACGTGCTTCATAGATAACACCCACCACCCCCAATGGCACACGACGGCGACTCAGGCGCATCCCGTTTTCCAGTACACGGCTATCTAATTCAGCGCCAACCGGATCACTTAAGCCGATCACATTGCGAACATCGCTTGCAATACCGCTCAGCCTGGCTTCATTGAGTAACAGGCGATCAATGAGTGCGTCTGTCATTCCGGTTTCACGCGCCGCTGCGATATCTTTGGCATTGGCAGCCAGAATTACATCTTTATTCGCTTCCAGCTCATCAGCAATAATCGCTAACGCCTGATTCTTTTGTGCTGTGGCTGCAGTAGCCAATTCGAAAGCCGCTTGCTGCGCAGCTTTACCCATATGTTCAAGATTCACAATTCTTCCTCTATTAACCAGAATGTTTCAATGGTTCAGGTTTAGATCACAACAAGATCATCACGATGAATGGCAACAGGGCCATACTCGTAGCCTAAAACCGAGTGGATATCCTGGCTGTGTTTTCCGGCAATCTTAGCCATATCCAGACTTGAATAGCGACAGATACCACGGGCGAGCAAGACGCCGCGAGTATCAAAGATACGGGCCACTTCACCACGCTCAAAAAGCCCATTGACTTGCGTGATACCTTTAGACAATAAGCTACTACCACGCTGTTGCACAGCGATCGCCGCACCAGGATCAATAATAATATCCCCCGCAGGCGGAGGACCCGCTAATATCCAGCGTTTACGGCTTTCCAGAGGGGACTCAAGAGGCAGGAAACGTGTCCCCACAGAATCGCCATTGGCGATATCTGAAATAACATCGGGGCGACTGCCTGCGGCGATAATCACTTCAATACCGGCCCGGCGTGCCACATCGGCAGCCTGCAGCTTCGTTGCCATGCCGCCAGTACCTAAGCCGCCAACACTACCACCGGCTAACTTACGTAACGTTTCGTCAATCGTATGGACCTCACGAATTAACTCCGCCTCTGGATTATGCCGAGGATCGGCAGTAAACAGGCCAGGTTGATCGGTCAACAACAGCAATTTATCTGCTCCGCCTAAAATACCGACCAAGGCCGATAAATTATCGTTATCGCCGACTTTAATTTCTGTTGTGGCAACCGCATCATTTTCATTGACGACCGGGATGATTCCGTTGTCTAGCAAGGCATTAATCATATCGCGGGCGTTAAGGTAACGCTCACGATCATCTAAATCTGCACGGGTTAGCAGCATTTGGCCTACATGCAGGTTATAGATACCAAACAAGCTCTCCCATTCCTGGATTAGGCGGCTCTGGCCAACCGCCGCAAGCAACTGCTTACTGGCCATCGTTTTCGGCAATTCAGGATAGGCCAAATGTTCTCGGCCTGCTGCAATCGCACCAGATGTCACAATTATGATTTTATGACCCTGACGACGCAAATAGGCACATTGACGAACTAACTCGACCATGTGAGCGCGATCTAGTTTCAGCGTTCCGCCCGTCAGCACACTGGTGCCGAGTTTAACGACAATAGTCTGCTTGACTGTATGGCTTTGCTTTAGGGATTGGGCCTGCCTCTCAACTCGAGAGTGTTCGCCCGCGAAATTCTGCTCTGTAGCATTCAAGTGATTAGTATCTACCATTGGGATTAAACAAATAGAGTGATAAATATTGATCTAATTGTTGTATCAATCCCATAGCCAGATCACAAGAAAAATGCTGCATTAGAAGGCAGAATTCATAAAAAATAGGCCAGACAGCCCTGATCTTGCAATTATGCCATCGAACCTAACGCCGCTTCTTTCAGATCATCCGCCGCAGTCACTTCCAGTCCACACTCTTCCTGTAATAAATTTGTCAGCTTGGAATAGAAGTCGCCAATAGTCTGGACAACCGCCTCTGCATGTTTGGCTGGCACTTTATCCTGGTTCCAGTTACCTTCACTGTCATAGCGACCAAAGTAATAGCGGTATTCAAACCCTGAGTCGGTCGCCGTCAGCACCAGCCACCATCCCCAGAATTCACGCTCTTCGGGTGATTTTTTCGCACTGATGCAACTGGCCAGACAATCGAAGAAAAACTCCCCTTCTTTTGAATGCTGTTGCCGCAGATAAGGCCCCAAGGCAGTCAATTTAGTCATTAAACGGCCATGAGGCGGAAAAACAGTGTTCGTCGTCATTAGCGTATCCCCATCCATAGTTATACCGAACAACAGTCATTCAGAAAAAACAGCCAGAAGCAAAAAAAGCAGTTACCACACACAACCGCTCAATCACGGACTTAAAGGCATATTCCAATTCGGCAGTGATACCATTTAAGCCACAAAGCCCTTTGCATAGCAACATTTTATTTACATCACATGCTCTTTCCGCCACCAGATTAAGTAAGCTTCTCCTTCAGCCAGTCAACAACGGTTGTCATCGCGCGATGATAGCCGTCATGCAGCGGCGTGTCGGGTAAGATTATCGCCTTTCCGCCCCGGCTCGACGTCGCAATCAATTGATTATCCATTTCGGCGCAAACCGGATCGTTATTCAGGCTAATACCCAACATCGGTATATCCACTTTTCGTCGACCAAGCAACCCTTGTTGTTTCAGTGACCAGGCTGATAAGTGTGAGGTCAGGCTGGCTTTTGACACTCCGTTTTTCCCCATTCTCGATGCAATGACATCCAAGGTCATCCGTGGTATCGCCTCCAACATTTTCGGCTGTGATAATATCCCATGAATCATCCCGCCTAAACTGACACAGGTTTTCAGTCTGCTAGGCTCCAGAAAGCCTAGACGAATCGCGGCATTACCACCAAAACGCAAGCCCAGCATGGCAACATTATGGTGATCAACCCAGGGCACATCGCGGATCTGCTGTAGTAAAGCCTGATGTAGCCGACTGGTATCTTCGGTTAATGGCCAATGGGAACTGTGACCGACCGAGGGCATATCCAGGGTGACCATCGCAAACCCTGCCGGCCCTAGATAATCCCTATATAGTCGCCACAGATCCGATTGCAAGGTATCTAAACCACCGCTGACAATCACGGTTGGCAACAACTTGTCGGTGCGAGGCAAATGAATATACGCCTGGAATGTCTTACCTTCATATTTTACATCGATGGTTTTCATCTGATGGGGCATTAATGCCATCGCTTCCCGGTAAGTTTGACTGGCCTTCACTTCAGCCTGTGCCGCCAGCGTATCCCCTTTTATGTGCGGATAAGCAGCAACACTGTAATACATACTAGCACTCAATAAAGTATGGGCCGCTTGCTCTTTTTTACCGGCATCGGCTAATGTGCGCGCATTTTTGAGGTAGCTCGCCCCCGATTGCGCCCACTCATAAATCCAGTTTCCCGGTTTATAACCAATCACAGTGTCAAGAAGCTCATCATTGGTTCTGGCTGCATCGGAGTTGGCCATTCTGGCAAAAATAGCTTCCATCTCGATGGGATCAATACCTTGCCATGCCCATTGAGGACGACGTAAAACGCGGTACCACCCATTTTCACTATCGCCATCAATATCGTTATGAACAGCAGCAGCACTAATATGGGCTAACTTCACCAGACTCGACGTTTCTTTTGAGGTTTGGCGAGGAGCAAAGAGCTTTTCAGATAAATTCGTTTTTGAAGGGTCAGACACAGTTGGCTCCAGTGATCAAAGTCCTATTTCCTGCACCATTAACCGGACCAATGGTAAATAAGGCCAGTGATAGCCAGCTCTGCAATAATTCGATCTATACAAAACAGATCTACAAAATACTGGTCTACAAAACACTGATCTATAAAAGCCAAGCCACAGCCTAAGGAGAATACTGACGGCTAATGTCAGGAATACCATACAGCCTATAGTATACCCAAACCACCTCAAGATGCAGGGGTCAGTGTCAATTCATTCGCTTTTAGTCAAGGCTGCCATTTCAGTGAATAGTGATTCTATTTATCTTTTCCGCTCAACAAAGATAACCAATCTCAGGACGGAATAATTGATACAAAAAAAGAGGCGTCATCTCTGACGCCTCTTTTTAAATGACTTATCGACAAGGTCGACCGTGATATTACTGCTTGGAAACTGGATCGACGTAAGTCACGGCCATGTCCCATGGCTGCTCAATCCAAGTATCTTGAGGAATATCAACAACGTAATCATCAACCAGATGTTTACCTTCCGGTTTCGCACAAACTGTGACAAATTTCGCTTTAGGGTACATAGCACGGATCATTTCAGCAGTACCGCCAGTATCGACCAGATCGTCAACCACTAAGAAGCCTTCACCATCTCCCTCAGCTTTTTTAACCACCTTCATTTCACGTTGGTGGTCGTGGTCATAGCTTGAAATACACACTGTATCAACGTGACGAATGTTAAGCTCACGGGCAAGGATCGCAGAAGGAACCAAACCGCCACGGCTAACTGCAATAATACCTTTCCACTGATCAGCCGGCAGTAATTTTTCTGCTAACTGACGCGTGTACATTTGCATGTTATCCCATGTGATAACGAACTTATTACTCATATCCGATGAACCTCTGTGTTAGCGAAATCAATCGCCGATAGTATTTATAAACTGCTATAAGAAAATAATTTTAGCAAGAAACAGGGCTGCAATAACCCATACGCTGATATTAACATCTCTTCCCTTGCCACTCATCACCTTAACGGCAGCATAAGTGATAAAGCCAAGACCGATACCCTCAGCGATAGAGTATGTTAATGGCATTAGCAAACAGACAACAACAACCGGGGCCGCTTCAGTCAAATCACGCCAGTCTATACTCACCAGACCTGACATCATCAGAATCGCCACGTAAAACAGTGCTCCTGCCGTTGCATAGGCGGGCACCATACCTGCCAGCGGTGCAAAGAATAGTGCTAAGAAGAATAATACACCAACGGTAACGGCTGTCAGACCGGTACGCCCGCCAACAGCAACACCTGCCACACTTTCAACAAATGATGTCGTGTTTGAGGTACCGAGTATCGCCCCCACAGACGTCGCCGTACTATCTGCAAGCAGTGCACGGTTCAAGCGCGGTAGCTTACCATCTTTATCGATCAGATCGGCTTTTGTTGCCACGCCCACCAGTGTTCCGGCAGTATCAAACAGATCAACAAATAAGAAAGCAAACACCACTGAAATCAGCCCAACCTCAAGTGCACCGCTGAAATCCATCTGCATGAATGTGGGTGCCAGGCTTGGTGGCATAGACATAACACCACCGTAAGTGATATCGCCAAACAGGATACCAAGCACAGTCACGGCAAGTATCGCAATCAGTACCGCGGCTTTATAACCGCGATGAACTAACCCAATCGTCAGGAAAAAGCCCAATGCCGCCATCATAGCAGGAAAACTTGTCAGATCTCCAATATGCACCAACGTTGCAGGGTGACCAACGACAATGCCCGAGCTTTGCAACGCAATGAAAGCTAAGAACAAACCAATACCTGCTGAGATACCGGTACGTAAAGCCATTGGAATCGCATTGATGATCCACTCTCGTACTTTCAGGAGGCTTAAAAGAATGAAACAAAGACCAGACAAGAACACCGCGGCCAAAGCCACTTGCCATGTATGTCCCATCCCGAACACTACGCCATAAGTAAAGAACGCATTCAGCCCCATCCCCGGAGCCTGGGCAACTGGGTAATTTGCGACAAAGCCCATAATGAAACAGCCGACCATCGCAGCCAGACAGGTTGCAACAAACACCGCCCCCTGATCCATCCCCGTGCTTGCCAGCATAGTTGGATTAACAAAAATGATATAAGCCATTGTCAGGAAGGTCGTCAGACCGGCTAACATTTCGGTCTGAACATCCGTTCCATGCTCTTTCAGTTTGAATAGTTTCTCAAGCATTGCTCTCGATTCCTTGGAGATAATACGCGCAGTTCAAAAATAAGGATTTAAAATAGAGAACGTTTGCGTCGCTCTATTTTTGGGGTGCGATTATATGCTGCTCAGCAAGCAATTTCCAGAAAATAACTCAATCATCAATAAAACAATGAGGGAAACGAACAAAAACCCAACCACAAACCCGACAGCAATAAATATAAGCAATTAAAATCAAATAGTTACAGTTAATTTGTGGTGTTCACTTTTTCACCACCATACAATCTCAACCTTGAAGCAAACGTTAATATGAGTGACATGATTGTTAAATTCAGTCGTTACAGGCATATGTAATCGAATACATAGAGAATCCAATGTATTTCTCTAAATCTGCAGATAAAGAGATCGTCACTCCTATACACATTTCGTTTCAAAGGGGTTGTCATTCCAGCACACACTTCGCTCGAGCTTAATTCCCGGAGGAAGTTCTGAATTTCGTATCTTGAGATGGTTTGGGGATATGAGTACAGATAAAAAAACGCCACCTCAGGTAGAGGTGGCGGCAGAATGTGGCAAATAACCAGATCCGATTATTTCAATATTCTAAATTTTGGGGGGTGAACAATACTGTTCGGCAAAGCAGTGTCAGCAAACACTACTTCACAAAAATTAATAGCCGAAAGAGCTCGGGTAAGTGAAGTTACCTGTATAAACAGAGCGGTTATTCCAGTAGTTTGCAATAGAATCAAATGCTTTCATTTTTATCACCTTAATCATAAGTCATTATAAAGACCATCTTTGGTCTCACTTAATCTCGGTTCCATGGAGGCGATATATCGGGCTCGTCCTGAGCAGTTCAGTGTATTTTCTCTTCCTCACCTGAGGAGTGTGTAAACTATACTCAATGCGTAATTAGATTACAACCATTTATTTTAACTCCGTCACACTTTTCAACTTTAAGTGATGCAGATCTCACTAATTTGTAATTTTATTACATTAATTGTAGTGTGGCGTATTGCTTGTAAAAATTACAATTTGACGTTCCAAACCATTTGCCTTTACACCGCATAAACATAATCTGGCTCGACTGGCGGGGCTAGCTATTATGTGTGCAGCGAGTTAAGCAGATCAAAGCAACCTGCCAGTGTCGGCCTGAAAGCGGGCAGTCTTAATTCTCATCTTTCACATTTTAATATTTAACTGTCACCCCCGTTTTCACAGTGGTATGCTGAGCCAGTTCCGATAGATATTTCTGCTATCATTTTGGCCAATCAGGCATTGATAATCCTGATTAATCGCCCTAGCCCAAGATTGTATAAGGGAGACTGCTGTGTCTGAAATCAGTCAACTGTCACCACAACCCGTGTGGCAATTCTTCGATCAAATCTGTGCCATTCCTCACCCGTCAAAGCATGAAGAACAACTTGCTCAGCACATCATCAAATTCGCTGAAAGTGAAGGTTTGGCGGTACGACGCGATGATGTTGGCAATGTCTTTATTAAAAAGCCAGCAACACCGGGAATGGAAGACCGCAAAGGCGTTGTTCTGCAAGCACACATCGATATGGTGCCACAGAAAAACGAAGATACCGATCACGACTTCGAAATAGATCCAATTCAGCCGTTCATTGATGGTGAGTGGGTAACCGCCAAAGGCACCACTCTTGGTGCCGATAACGGTATGGGCATGGCAACCTGTCTTGCAGTACTTGCGGCAAAAGACATTGAACACGGACCGCTGGAAGTCTTGCTGACCATTGATGAAGAAGCGGGCATGACTGGCGCATTCGGCCTGAAAGAAGGCTGGTTAGACGGCGATATCCTGCTGAACACTGACTCTGAGCAAGAAGGTGAAGTGTACATGGGTTGTGCCGGCGGTGTTGATGGCGCTATCACGCTTGATACCCGACGTGAAGCGATGCCTGCTGACTACCAAGCGGTGAAGCTGGTTATTAAAGGCCTTAAAGGTGGCCATTCTGGCTGTGACATCCACACTGGCCGCGCTAATGCGAACAAACTGCTTGGCCGTTTCCTTTTCTCACACGCTGAAGAATTAGGCCTGCGTATTGCTGAGCTAAGCGGTGGCAGCCTGCGTAACGCGATTCCTCGTGAAGCAAATACTATCGTTGCCCTGCCCGCAGAGAATGTGGATAAGCTGAATACACTGTTTGCCCACTACCAGGAGATCCTTGTTGCTGAGCTGAGCCGTATCGAAACCGGCATTACTTTATTTACAGAAACAGCCGAGCAACCTGATAACATTATTGTGACTGCCGATCAGAAACGCCTGCTAGCCGTTCTTAATGCTTGCCCTAACGGTGTTATCCGTATGAGTGATGACATTGAAGGGGTGGTTGAAACGTCTCTGAACGTGGGTGTGATCACCACGGAAGCTGATAAGATCACGATTCTGTGTCTGATCCGCTCACTGATGGACTCTGGTCGCAGCAATGTTGAAGGCATGCTAAAAGCTATCACCGAACTTGCCGGTGCGCAGTGTGAGTTCTCTGGCGCTTACCCAGGCTGGAAACCCGATGCTGACTCAGAAGTGATGAAGCTGTTCCGCGAAACCTATAACGATATTTACGGCAGAACACCGAATATCATGGTTATTCACGCCGGGCTGGAATGTGGCCTGTTCAAAGAACCTTATCCGCAAATGGATATGATTTCTTTCGGCCCGACCATCAAGTTCCCACACTCGCCAGACGAGAAGGTGAACATCGAGACGGTTGGTCTGTTCTGGGAACAAATGGTTGCGATTCTGAAGAATATTCCGGTTAAGAAGTAACGCGCGACTGAGTTTCGAGTAAAAAGATACGAGTGACGAGAGGCGGGTTCATAGGGACTCGCCTTTTTTGTATCTGGTTCCTGGTGGTCCTGTGGTCCTCCAGGCAAGTTTTCCTAATCCTGCTTGAACATCAAGCTCTTCGCTTTTCCTCGCCACTTGAACCTAGGAACTCAACACGGTTTCTCCATAGAGCCTCAGGGCCATAGGTCCGCTCTTCCCGCTCTTAAAACCCTTCAAACGATAGCTGTTGCGCTTTGATACCATAATCTAAGCCGACGCCAATACCTATCAATCTGATCTCACGACCTTTTTGCCGAGTAAGCGCTTCTTTTAATAAACCAACAAACTGAGATTTATCTAATGATGGCAGACTATGCTCAACCGTTGTTTGCTGAAAGTCGGCGAACTTCACTTTTATACTTTGCTTGGCAATATTCATCATCGGACGTACTCGCTTCAGGCGATTTTCGAGTTCCGGGTATAACGCTTCCACGACTTGCCAGCATTGTTCGTAATCGCTGATATTACGAGAAAATGTACGCTCTACGCCGACCGATTTACGCTGCCGCTCAACCACCACTTCACGATCATCTATCCCATGCGACCGCGACCATAGCGACTGACCGAATTTGCCAAACTGCTGCAACAATAAATGACGGTCATATGCCTGTACATCCTGCCCGGTATACAAACCTTGCTCATGCAGCTTCTGAATCGTTACTTTGCCAACGCCTGGTATTTTTTCTAACTTCAGGTTAGCAACAAATGGCCCCACTTCATCAGGCGTCACTACATATTGTCCGTTTGGCTTATTGAGATCCGAAGCAATTTTGGCGATAAATTTAACCGGGGCTATACCGGCAGAGGCCGTAAGATGAAGCTCCTCTTCTATCGCTCGCCGGATGTCTTGTGCAATCAGAGTCGCCGAGCCATGAAATAACTCACACGCAGTGACATCAAGGTAGGCTTCGTCGAGCGACAGTGGTTCAATTTTATCGGTATAGCGCTGAAAAATGGCACGGATCTGCTGTGATACTTCTTTATAAACCCCCATACGACCCGGCACCAAGGTTAAATGCGGACACAATTTCATTGCCTGAGCGGTCGGCATCGCAGAGCGTATCCCATATTTACGGGCGAGGTAGTTACAGGTACTAATAACCCCTCGTTGCTCGGAGCGACCGCCTATTGCGATAGGAATATTTTGCAGATCCGGGTTGTCACGCATTTCGACCGCGGCGAAAAAACAGTCCATATCAACGTGGACTATTTTCCGTTGCTCTGGATAGGTATCCGGCACAATTCCTCTCAACAAACAGGCTCTGACAACTGTCTTTATATACAGTAATTATTATATACCCAAACGCCCTCAACATGCGAGAACCAGAAGTAATGCTGATACCCAATCCATGACTTATCAGCTCAGTTATGCGAGAGTTAACATGCTTTTAGCCAAGAAGATAAATTAAAGACATAAAAAAGCCTGAGCATACTCAGGCTATTTGATCAATCGATGCTATCTATTTCGGCACTGTTAGCAGACTAAATAGCAATTCATTAAACGATCATCGACTAAACGATCTGATTTTTCTTCCACTCTGCTTGCTTTGCAGCCCGTGCTTCACGCTTTTTACGTGCATCACAAGGTTCGGGACAATTACATTCCTTCGCAATACCGATGCCGTCCAAACCACCACAACTTCCGCTTACTGATTTACGCTGAAAGATATAACCGACTGCCATCGCGATGATAACCAGCAGAAAGACCGCAAAGGTTGTTAGATATACTGTCATGATAACTCTCTATTTCTTTTGTAGATAAGGAGCAAATGCTTCTGATGCATATTCCTTGTAACCTTGTTCCGTTTTTACCACTAACAGAACAGGTAAATTTTCTGTTTCCGCTAACGCCAGTGCTTTTTCTTCTCCCATTACAGAGAAAGCTGTCGCTAACGCATCTGCCGTCATGCTGGATGGGTGCAATACAGTCACCGATACGACGTGATTGGCAATCGGTTTACACGTTTTGGGATCAATCAGGTGCGAATAGCGAACACCGTCTTCTTCGAAGTAATTACGGTAATCACCCGATGTTGCCACAGCCATATCACCTGGTTCAATAATTTCCTGCACTGCGCGGCTACCGTCATCAGTTGGTTTCTCTACCGCAATACGCCACGGCACACCTTCGAGGTTCACGCCTTTCAAGCGTAATTCACCACCAATTTCAACCAGGTAATCAACAACATTCAGCTCATCAAAATAGTCAGCAACAACATCAACACCAAAACCTTTCGCAATAGACGATAAGTCTACATAGAGCTCTGGGATATCCTTCGTCAGTGTATTTCCATCAACCGACAGGTGATCAATGCCGACAATTTTACGGCGGGCCGCTAATTCTTCATCTGTCGGGATCACTTCGGGACGCGCTTCCGGACCAAAGCTCCACAGATTCACCACCGGGCCAACAGTGACATCTAAGGCCCCGTCAGTAAGCTTAGATAAACGAATCGCTTCTTTCACCACTTTTGCGGTATCTGCAGAGACAGCGAATGGCTCATTCGTAGTCTGCAGGTTAAATTGACTGAGCTCGGAATGCTTACGATAGGTCGACATCTGATCGTTAACTCGCTCTAAACGACGATCAATCTCGGCCTGAATATCCGTCGCACTCGGTAAGCCTTCCTGCTTAATCAACTTAACAGAATAGTAGGTGCCCATTGTCGCACCGCTTAAATGGATCAACTCTCGTTGATCACCACAGCCAGCCAGGGTTATGGTCATAACAAGCAGCATTACTGCTCGGGTAAGGAACGTCTTCATTCAACCACTCCTCAAAAAGTAGAGGGACCCTCTATTACTGGGTCGCTAACAGCTGTCTGTCAATAACCACAATAGAAAGAGTATTATTATAATGCTGGTACGAAAAATGGCTGACCCTATCGGATCAGCCATTTTAATTATGTGTGAAAGGCTAATTAGCCACCGAAGTCATCCAACAGGATGTTTTCGTCTTCAACACCAAGATCTTTCAGCATACCGATAACAGCAGCATTCATCATTGGTGGACCACACATGTAGTATTCACAATCTTCTGGCGCTTCGTGATCTTTTAAGTAGTTCTCATAAATCACGTTATGGATGAAGCCTGTATAACCATCCCAGTTATCTTCTGGAGATGGATCAGACAATGCTACATGCCATTCGAAGTTCTCGTGCTCAGCCGCTAGCTTATCGAAATCTTCTACATAGAACATTTCACGCTTAGAACGCGCACCATACCAGTAAGTCATCTTACGGGTAGACTGCAGACGATGAAGCTGATCGAAGATATGCGAGCGCATTGGCGCCATACCGGCACCACCACCGATAAAGACCATTTCGTTGTCTGTATCTTTAGCGAAGAACTCACCAAACGGACCAGAAATAGTACACTTATCACCCGGCTTAAGTGACCAGATATACGATGACATCACGCCAGGCGGTACGTCAGGGTTATTTGGCGGCGGTGTCGCAATACGAACATTCAGTTTGATCAGGCCTTTCTCTTCTGGGTATGAAGCCATAGAGTAAGCCCGGATAGAATGCTCTTTCACGATTGACTCGTAACGGAACAAGTTAAACTTATCCCAGTCTTCGCGGTACTCTTCCGGTACATCAAAATCAGCGTATTTAATGTGGTGAGGCTCAGCTTCAATCTGAATGTAACCACCTGCACGGAAAGGAACTTCCTCGCCTTCAGGAATTTTTAGCACCAACTCTTTAATGAAGGTTGCTTCGTTATCATTCGAAAGAACTTCACATTCCCACTTCTTCACGCCGAAGATTTCTTCTGGCAGCTCGATCTGCATGTCAGATTTAACGCTGACCTGACAAGCCAGACGTTCGCCTTCGCGCGCTTCACCTTTAGTCACGTGGTCAAGTTCAGTCGGCAGAATATCACCACCGCCAGACTTCACTTTTACACGGCACTGACCACAAGAACCACCGCCACCACAAGCCGATGATACGAAGATACCATGAGCAGAAAGGGCATTGAGCAATTTGCCACCGGCAGCGGTTGTAATCGCTTTTTCCGGATCGTTGTTTACTGAGATAGTAATGTCGCCTGATGGTACCAGCTTAGATTTAGCGAACAGGATCACTAAAACCAAAGCCAGGATAATCAAGGTGAACATAACTACGCCAAGAAGAATAACATCCATTGACTATTCCTTATTATCCTGATTACAGCTGTACACCGGAGAAGGACATGAAGCCCAACGCCATTAGACCAACAGTGATGAACGTAATACCCAGGCCACGCAGACCCGGCGGTACATCAGAGTACTTCATCTTCTCGCGGATACCCGCAAGTGCCACGATTGCCAGCATCCAACCCACACCGGAACCGAAGCCATAGACAACAGATTCAGCAAAGTTGTAATCACGCTGTACCATGAAAGATACACCACCGAAGATGGCACAGTTTACGGTGATCAACGGAAGGAAAATACCTAACGCGTTATACAGCGGCGGGAAGAATCGGTCCAGAACCATTTCCAGGATCTGTACCAGTGCCGCGATAACACCGATGAACGTGATAAAGTTCAGGAAGCTCAGGTCAACGCCTTGAACGATAGCACCATCTTTCAACAGCAGGTTATAAACAAGGTTGTTTACCGGTACCGCAATCGTCAATACAACGATTACTGCAACGCCCAGACCGAAAGAGGTTTTTACTTTCTTAGATACGGCAAGGAATGTACACATACCCAAGAAGAACGAAAGTGCCATGTTCTCGATAAAAATCGAACGAACTAAAAGGCTTAGATAATGTTCCATGTTCCCCTTACTCCTTCGCTTCGACTTGTTCTGGACGGATAATCCGGATAGCCCAGATCATGAAACCAATCAGGAAGAAAGCAGATGGTGCTAATAGCATCAGACCATTTGGCTGATACCAGCCGCCGTCTGAAACCAGAGGCAGAACCTCAACACCGAATAGCTTGCCTGAACCCAGTAGCTCACGGAAGAAGCCAACAGTAATCAGTACGAAACCGTAACCAAGACCGTTACCAATACCATCGATAAACGACGGCAGTGGAGACGATTTCATTGCATACGCTTCTGCACGTCCCATTACGATACAGTTAGTAATGATCAGACCAACGAATACAGAAAGCTGCTTAGAAATATCATAAACATAGGCTTTCAGTACCTGGTCTACCACGATTACCAATGATGCAATGATTGCCATCTGCACGATGATACGCACACTGTTAGGAATATGATTACGGATTAGTGATACAAAAAGGTTAGAAAATGCAGTAACAAACATTACTGCCAGCGTCATTACAAACGCCGTTTCTAATTTTGTGGTTACTGCCAAAGCAGAACATACACCAAGAACCTGAAGCGCAATCGGGTTGTTATCGATAAACGGCGCAAACAGGATCTTTTTCATTTCTTTAGTATCAGCCATTATTCAGGCCCCCCTCACGAACCTTAGCCAGGAAAGGACCGAAGCCCATCTCACCTAACCAGAAGTCGAAGGTGTGTTGTACACCATTACCCGTTAAGGTTGCACCAGACAGACCATCGACACCGTGTAGATCGCCAGCAGGAGCACCACCTTTAACAATACGAATTGCTGGTTTGTTATTGTCGTCAAACAACTTCTTACCAACAAACTGAGCACGCCAGTTCGGGTTCTCAACCTCACCACCAAGTCCAGGCGTTTCACCCTGATCGTAGTAAGTGATACCTGCAACCGTGTTACCGTCAGTTTCAACCGCAACGAATGCATACATCATTGACCACAGACCATTACCGTGAATCGGTAAGATTAGCTTCTCAACATTGTCATTCGCATCTTTCACCAGGTAAACAGTCGCGATATTTGCACGGCGAATGATTTTACCAAGATCTTTATCAGCCTTTAGCTTAATAGACTGGCTTGGATCTTTCGCTGCAGAACGCTGTTTGTATTGAGCGGCAGTTTGACCGGCTTCGGTCTGTGCAACGAACTCACCCGTGTTGAGATCAACCAGCTTAGGCTCGATGAACTGCTCATAAGCTTCCGTTACGTTAGTGCCGTCTTGCAACAGACCTGAAACTGAAAGGATATTGCGCTGAACGTCAAGAACCGCATTGGCCTGCTGTAATGGACGCAGAACAACCGCAGCCGTTGATACCACGATAGAGCACACTAAGCTCAATGCGATAACAACAATCAGCGTTTTCTTAATGCTATCGTTATTACTTGACATGACGTGCTAGTCTCCGCTTGATGTTGCCCTGAACCACTAGGTTGTCAAATAGAGGTGCGAATAGGTTAGCGAATAGAATCGCCAGCATCATACCTTCAGGGTACGCAGGGTTAACCACACGAACCATTACTGCCATTGCACCAATAAGTGCGCCGTACCACCATTTACCTTTGTTAGTAAATGCAGCAGACACCGGATCGGTCGCCATGAACATCATACCGAACGCAAAACCACCCAGAACCAGGTGCCAGTGCCAAGGCATGCTGAACATTGCATTGGTATCAGAACCCATAATGTTAAACAGGGTTGCCGTCACGATCATACCAAGCATGGTACCCGCGATGATGCGCCATGAAGCAATGCCCATGTACACGATCATTGCGCCACCAAGGAGGATGAACAGCGTAGAAACTTCACCGATAGAACCAGGAATACGACCAATAAAGGCATCCATCCAGCTGATTGCTTCGCCAGTCACTACATTGATTAGGTTCGCATCACCGCCTTGTGCCCATTGGCTTAGCGCCGTCGCACCGGTAAAGCCGTCTGCCGCTGTCCATACTGCATCACCAGAGATTTGAGCTGGGTATGCGAAGAACAGGAATGCACGGCCTGCCAGTGCAGGGTTAAGGAAGTTACGACCGGTACCACCGAATATTTCTTTCGCAACAACAACACCAAAGGTAATACCCAGAGCTGCTTGCCAAAGTGGTAGTGTTGCCGGAACGATAAGCGCGAAAAGAATAGAAGTAACAAAGAAACCTTCGTTAACTTCATGCTTACGCACCATACAGAAAAGGACTTCCCAGAAACCGCCCACGGCAAATACAACTGCGTAGATAGGCAGGAAGTAAGTCGCACCCAGTAGCATTTTGCTACCCCAGCCAGAATCGGCCGATAAAGTGCCACCTAACATTTCTGTCAGCCAGTAATGCCAGTCGCCACCGATAATAGCAGCTAACTGATCACCCACATACATGTGGTTAAGAGCAGAAACGGCCTGGTGACCCGTGTTGTACATACCCCAGAACATTGCCGGGAATACTGCAAACCACACCATGATCATTAGGCGTTTTAAATCAATGCCATCACGAACGTGTGAACCAGTGCGTGTCACTGTTCCGGGTGTATACATAAGAGTTGCAAACGCTTCATACAGCGCAAACCATCTCTCGTGCTTACCACCTGGCTCAAAGTGATGTTCAACCTGCTCGAGTAAATTCTTGAGACCCATGAATTACCCTTCCTTCTCAATTTTGTCCAGGCACTCACGTAGCAGTGGACCAAACTCATACTTACCTGGGCATACAAACGTACATAGAGCCAGATCTTCTTCATCAAGCTCTAACGCACCCAGCAACTGCGCACTGTCACTATCACCCGCACACAGATCACGAAGAAGCAGTGTTGGCTCAATATCCAGTGGCATCACTTTTTCATAGTTACCAATTGGCACCATGGAACGCTCACTTCCGTTCGTCGTTGTTGTCATATTGAACAACTGACCAGAGAAGAGATGACTAAGGAAAGAACGAGTCACTGAGAACTTGTTTTTACCCGGTACGATCCAGCCTAAGAATTCTTTTTCATAGCCTTCACGCAGTGCCGACACTTGCAGGTGGTAACGACCAAGGTAAGCGTGTGGACCGGTCGCATGAACACCATTGAGAACAGAACCAGACAACACCCGAATATCACCAGGCATCATTTCTGAATCGGTCAACTGCTCAATTGAAGCACCGATCTGAGTGCGAACCAAACGAGGTTTATTCACAACAGGGCCGGCAAGCGCTACAACACGATCGGTATATAGCTCACCGGTTAGGAAAAGCTGACCGAATGCAATGACATCTTGATAGTTGATGTGCCATGCAACGTTTGCCGCGTTTGCACCGAACAACATGTGAATGTGAGTACCAACGATACCAGCAGGGTGTGGACCGTTAAATACATGCTCTTCAACATTTGCTTCAGAACTACGAGGTAGGCTCGCTCCAGATTTACAAACCAAAACTTTCCCGCTAGTCAGACGCGATAGTAGCGTCAAACCGGCAACAAAAGCGTCGCTTTGTTCATTAATGATAACTTCTGGATTGGCTGCCAGCGGGTTGCTATCGATAGCTGTTACAAAGATTGCCTTTGTTTCAGAATCGATTGGGGCAACCTTGCTAAATGGACGTGTGCGAAGCGCAGTCCACATACCAGATTCAACCAATTGCTCAACAATCGCAGGACGATCTAGTTGTGATAATTGATCTGCCTCATAGCGTTTGAACGTGATTTGCTCATTACCTTCTGCATCTATCACAACTGATTGCAGAACACGCTTAGCACCACGGTTGATTTCCACTACCTTGCCACTGGCTGGAGCAGTAAACTTAACGCCAGGATTCTTCTTATCTTCAAAAAGAACCTGACCTTTTTTTACCACTTCCCCAACACGGATATGCATTGTAGGACGCATACCAACATATTCTTCGCCAAGCAAGGCGACTCGTGTGATGGAATTACCATCATTTATCGCCTGGGTAGGAGTCCCTGAAATTGGGATATCCAGCCCTTTTTTTATTGTAATCATACGCACTTGCACTACATTAAAGGGAAAAAGAATTTTCTATTGCGCAATCAAGACTCGACTTTTCATCATCCGAAGCCAGCCTACTTTACGCTACCGAAACCGCAACACCCTATTAACTAGCTCGTTACTATATTGATAACGAGTAATTTTAAGGCCAGTATTCTAGCATTAATGCACTCGTTTTTACTATGCCAAACCATGCTAATCGGGGTGAAAACAAGCGAACATCTTAAAGGCAATAGATCGTAAGTTTATAATTTTGACCTGACCCACAAATGTGAAAATATCATAAATTATCAAAATATCTTCACCGGGAAAACATTGTTAACAAAAAGCAAACGCAACTAAAACACCCAGAACAATGGGGCAACAACCCCTCTATTCTATTTGTTTCAGATTTGTCTCGATGTTAATCGATATTTACATCGGCATTATCGGAAACTCGCCCATACCATCGGACATTGATTAAAAAACGACGGTAAGACTCATACACTTTTTGTACTGACGGTTCGGCCTGACTCATCTCTTGCATCAAATCCATTGTCAGCTTCTTGAACTCAGCTAATACGTCCTCAGGAAAAGCTTTGAGTACCACATCATGCTCATTAACTAAAATGTCCAGAGCCTGGACATTTTTCATCGTGTACTCATCAAGCATATCTTGATTTATCGCGCGGGCAGTGACTTCGACAATCTTTTTTAAATCATCAGGTAGCGCTTGAAACGCATTCTTATTAATCAGGAATTCCAGTGTCGTACTCGGCTCTTGCCACCCCGGGTAATAGTAGTATCTGGCAGCATTATGTAAACCAAACGCCAGATCATTATAAGGCCCCACCCACTCTGTCGCGTCAATCGCACCGGTTTCTAATGCCGTAAATAGCTCGCCGCCAGGCAAGCTTACAGGGATCCCGCCCGCACGCTTCAGCACCTCTGCGCCAATGCCAGGCAATCGCATTTTTAACCCTTTCAGATCGGCAAGAGTTTTAATTTCTTTATTAAACCATCCCCCCATTTGCGCGCCAGTATTCCCCCCGGCCATAGGTATAATCCCATAAGGTGAATACAATTCTTGCCACAATTCAAGCCCGCCGCCGTAATGCAGCCAGGCATTCATTTCTTGGGCTGTCATACCAAAAGGAATAGAAGTAAAAAGCGGTGCGGCCGGGATTTTTTTTTGCCAATAAAAGGCCGCCGAATGCCCCATTTGCGCGGTTCCTTTTGAAACGGCATTAAACACATCAAAGCTTGGTACCAGCTCACCTGCGCCATACACTTCAATCGTTAACCGCCCCTGACTCAACAGTTTAATTTTTTCCGCAAAGCGTTCAGGCGCCACCCCTAGTCCAGGAAACCCTTTCGGCCATGAGGTAACCAGCTTCCATTCAATCACCGCTGCTTGCTCTGCATTGTTTTCTTCACCCTGCCCGCCACAGGCAACCATCAGCAGAGATGCCAAAAGTAAAACAACCGCTCGAACACCAGCTTCTATCATTTGGCTCTCCTTTACTGTCTGACATCCTGTCATATGGTTCGGGATAATCATTGAGTCGATTTCAACACGTCAAGCTTTTCACAAGTATAGCCAGCCATTCTGATTCATACTTGCTCCCCTGTTTCCTGATGGGGGCTGAGTCATCATACGACAACCAAAACATCAATGTTGCTTTATAATTCAAATATTACGCCGAAAAAAACCGCAATAAGTGCGGTTTTTATAACAAAAAGCCACAGAGGGGGCTCAATCGATTTTTGAACCACCTCGGCAGGACGGTGAGACGGGCGCACCATCCAATAAATTTTGCCATTCATTTTGCGTATAAGTATGTATCGCCAGAGCATGGATGTCATTCGCAAGCTCTTGGGCAAGCGCAGCATTCACAGCACGGTGACGGCCAATTAAACGCAGGCCTTCAAACTGCCCACTAACCACAATGACTTTGAAATGGCTTTCAGAGCCTTCAGGCACGTTATGCATGTAGCTTTCATTGATCACCTCCAAATGGGTAGGCGATAATGCTTCCTGTAACTTTTCTTTGATGCGTTCCTTAATCATAACTCTTACTCACGGGGCGGCTAAATAGGTTCACCGGAAGACTTAAGTTAATTATTTAAGTCACCTCTTATTCAAATAGCAGCAGATAAAAGGTGTAAATTCCGATATTGGGTTTGCAGTACACGGTGGTTCTGCGAAAATACATTACTAATTAGCAAACATACCTGAAAGTTATCTGTAATGAAACCAGCGCTAACTCTGCACGAGCGTACGTTAAACCTGACACGTTTTCCGGTGCGAAAAATTGAAACACTGCAAGCATGGGATGCTGCAGATGAGTACCTTATTAGCCATACTCACAACATGGAATTGGATCCACAACGCCCTATTCTGATCTTCAATGACAGTTTTGGCGCCCTAGGTTGCTGGTTTTCTAATCAAGGGAACGTGACTAGCGTTACTGACTCTTTCATTGCAAAACAAGGTTGTATTGCAAACTTACAAGCTAACCAGCTTCCACCGATCAATATTATCGATTGCCTGGCTGAATTGCCGGAAAACCCACAATTGGTTTTGATTAAACTTCCCAAAAGCCATCGTCTGCTTTCCTGGCAGTTACAGCAACTGTGTAACCACCTTCCACAAGATTGCATCGTGATTGGTGCTGCTAAGGTTAAAGAAATTCACACATCAACGCTGAAGTTATGTGAAAAATATTTAGGCGAAACCAGAACCTCTTTAGCCGTAAAGAAAGCACGCCTGGTCTTTATCAAACCAAATCCTGCACTTGCGCAACCCATGCAGGCACCGAAGACGTGGGATGTACCAGAGCACGGTATAACACTAACCAACCACGCTAATGTATTTTCTGGCGAAAGCTTAGATATTGGCGCGCGCTTACTGCTTAAGCATATTCCTCAGAAATCAAAATACACCGATATTATCGATTTAGGCTGTGGTAATGGCGTGATCGGCATTAAAGCCGCGCAACTTAATCCACATGCCAACATCACTTGCGTCGACGAAAGCTTCATGGCGGCAGCCTCTTGTGAAGCCAACGCCAAACTCAATTTAAAAGTGCCCGATCAAATTAAAACAGTTGTAACCAACTGCTTAGAAACAATTCAATCTAACAGTGCCGATCTGATCCTATGTAACCCCCCGTTTCACCAGCAAACGACCATTACCGATCATATTGCCTGGCAAATGTTCTGTGACGCAAAGCAAGTTCTGAGACCTAAAGGTCAGTTAATAGTAATTGGCAACCGTCAGCTGGGATACGATGAAAAACTCAAGCGATTGTTTGGTAATGTCGATATCATTGCGCAAAATGACAAATTTATTGTTTATCAGTCAGGCAAGTAACGCCTCCAGTTAAGGACAGAAATAACCATGAAGAAATTTCTTTTCGCTGCATCAGTTTTGGCTCTCACCGCTTGTTCGGCACCATCTGAACCGCAGCTGTCTCTGACCCCAACGCCGGTTATTGCGAGCCAGGCAACAGCCCATGGCCAGTCTATGAGCCTGGAAAGCCGAGACCTGCGTACGGCACAGTTTATCGCTGTGGTTGACAGCGGGCGCAAAAATGTACAACCCTTACATGCCAGCCAGAATCTGCGTGTCACATTAGAAGATGCGTTATCTCGCCAACTTCGTTCGCAAGGTTATCTCATTACAGAAGAGGCTGAAGGCAAAGTACGCCTGGATATTCTGGAAGCGATGGTCAATGTAAAGCACAGCGTAATAAGCCATGATCTAAGCAGTAAACTGCAGCTTCAACTGGTGGTTGAAACACCAAACGGTAAGTTTGTAAAACGTTACTCAGGCAAGTCTGAAAAGACAGGTACAATGAGTGCGTCTGTTGAAGACATGGAGCAAAGCATCAATAACCTGATGACGGCGGTACTGAAAGATATTTATACTGATACAGCATTAAACCGTTACTTGCAGGAGAACCTGTGATGCGTCGCTATTTTATCGCTATCTGCTTGCTGTTAGCCTTACCTGTCAGTGCAGCAACTCAGGTGTTGGTGACGACTAACCTGGGCGAATTCACCATTCAGCTAGATGAAGAAAAAGCACCCATTTCCAGTGCCAATTTTCTTCGTTATGTTAACGATGGTAGCTATGTCGACACCATTTTCCACCGTGTGATCCCGGGGTTTATGGCCCAGGGGGGCGGATTTGACCGAGAGCTGAAACGCCGCCCGTCTTATGAACCGATTAAAAATGAATCCAACAATGGGCTGGAAAATATGCGGGCAACGGTTGCTATGGCCCGCACCACTGATCCTGATTCGGCAACACGTCAGTTCTATATTAATTATGAAAATAACAGCTTCCTGAATGCACAAGGCAGTCGTCCGGGTTATGCCGTGTTCGGAAAAGTTGTGAACGGCTTTCCAATTATTGAAAAAATGTCTTCTGTTCCGACAACAACTATACGGTCTATGGGTATGAAAGATGTCCCTCAGCAGCCTATAGTTATTAAGGCTATAAACATTATTAACAAGTAAGACAACGTCACCTGGCCGTTTTCTTACGACCAGGTGACTATTATGCTAACGTTAATCTCATCGCAGCCAGATATTCCCTCTGAAGTGGTCAGCCAACATATTTCCGACCATGCACCAGCCCTCGCTTTAAGTGCATTAGGCGTAATAAGCGGTGAAGTCAGTTGTCCATCACTCAAGCGCACCTGTACCGAACACTTCCATGAATGGTGGAAGCTGTCTGTTGCGGCAGGTACACCAAACGGTAAATATGAATCGGTATACTGGTATTTACTACAATTATTAGAAACACAGGAAGACTATCAGCTGCTCGGTAACAGTTTTGTTCAGTTCAAAGTCACCAGCTGTGCGCAATTTCTGCTTGGGATCGGCCCAGCCCCAGAAAAAATGCAAGGCATCAGACCTTAAGATATCTGTATCTAGGAGTGAGTGGCGTCCCCCTTCGATTCCATATACGTTCCTCACTTTACAAAATGACAATATTTGATGGCTAACCTCGTCAAAAATTCTGTGATGTCGTACAAGTACTAAATACCTGACAAGAAAACTACCTGACTCTGTTACCTTACCTTTATAATCGGTAAAACCAGCGGCGACGCTATCAAGATTTAGAGGTAATAATGGAGCAATCGATAGAGAATAATAACGAACAGGGTTGGCGGGTGTACTTAGAAAAAAAAGTACTGATCATGCTGGCCCTTGGGTTTTCTTCCGGATTACCTATCTTATTAGTCTTTGGTACTCTGTCATTCTGGCTTCGAGAAGCCGAAGTCAGTCGAACCGATATCGGTTTTTTTAGTTGGGTCGCATTAGCTTATGGCTTTAAATGGATATGGTCACCACTGATTGATCGTTTTCCTATCCCCATCTTTTCCCACCTATTCGGGCGCCGCCGTGGCTGGATGCTATTCTCGCAAATTTTGATCATCCTCTCTCTATGTGGCATGGCCATCAGTAATCCGCAGGTTGATCTTGTTCAACTGGCTATTTTTGCCGTTATTGTCGCCTTTGCTTCTGCGTCTCAAGACATTGTCATTGATGCTTATCGTATTGAACTGGCGACCGAGCGCTTACAGGCGGCACTCGCTGCCGCTTACATGACAGGCTATCGCTTAGCAATGATCATGGCAGGCGCTGGCTCACTGGCCTTCGCCGCCTGGTTTGGGTCTGACACCGTTTATGATGTCACGGGCTGGAAAGCCGCTTACTTTATCATGGCCGGTTTTATGCTGGTTGGGATCGTGACTGCGCTCTGCATTAATGAACCCAATATTGATAGCAGTGCAATTGATAATACTGAGCGTCTATACCGCCAGCAATTGCGCAATAAAGGCATGGGCGCACGACAGGCAAGACTGGTGGCTTGGTTCTATACCGCCGCTCTGATGCCTTTTCAGGATTTTTTCTCTCGTTACGGACGTAATGCGTTACTCATTTTGGCGCTCATTGGCTGTTACCGCATTTCCGATGTGGTGATGGGGGTCATGGCCAATGCCTTTTATGTCGATATGGGCTTCAGTAAAACGGAAGTCGCCTCTGTCTCGAAGATATACGGTGTCATTATGACATTAGTGGGAGCCGGCCTCGGAGGGATCCTGGTCAGTAAGTGGGGAACCCTGCGTATTCTGGCATTAGGTGCCATTCTGGCCGCCTGCACTAATTTACTCTTTATGCTCTTTACCTATATAGGCAATAGCCTGCCGATGCTGACAATCGTTATCTCAGCTGACAACTTAAGTGCCGGCATTGCCACCGCGGCATTTATTACCTATATGTCGAGTTTGACCAATGTTGCGTTCTCGGCAACTCAGTACGCCCTGTTCAGCTCGATCATGCTGCTGTTCCCTAAATTTATTGCCGGATTCTCTGGTATGTATGTTGATACCTTTGGTTATAACACCTTCTTCTTTACCACGGCATTGATAGGCCTGCCTGTTCTGCTGCTCATTTACTTAGTCGCAATAAAGTCGGAAAATCGGGGTGACGCCAGCGAATCGCTATCTTCATCGTAATTCTTTCTCACTATTATTTTCCTCCGGCTTAAATCTGAGGGGTATTCTGTTGATGCGGAACCCCCCTCTTTTTTTATCACCACCTTTCATCACTAAAACCCGCCTTAACTGCAGCCATGTAACGTTTCATTTCTCACTTAGCTCTGAAAAAGTTCAATCAAATCGCCAAAAAACCCAGTTCAGATCACGCAAACAAACAATCTGTAATCGATTACAGCCGATCACGATCACACTCTGCAAAGGATTGCGCAATCGTTACATTCACAACCGTGACATAAAGCAATAGAATGCTTGCATAAATTCAGGCAGCCCAATAATAAGCCTGGTCTTATCTACACAATTAGCGAGTACATACCATGCGCAAAACATTAGTAGCACTAAGCGTTCTAGCAGCAACGGCTTTACCAGCTGTGGTAAATGCAGCCGATTATTCTGACGACATTCACAAGAATGATTACAAGTGGTCACAATTCAACCTGATGTATGCTTTCGATGAGAAAGGTGCAGGTGCAGAATCATCTCACGACTACCTGGAAATGGAATTCGGCGGCCGCTCAGGCATCTTTGATCTGTACGGTTATGTTGATGTATTCAACCTGACCAGCGACAAAGACAGCGACAAAGCTGGTGCAGAAAAAATCTTCATGAAGTTTGCTCCTCGTGTCTCTCTTGATGCGCTAACCGGCAAAGACCTGTCTTTCGGTCCGGTTCAGGAGCTTTACCTTGCGACTCTTATTGAGTGGGGCGGCAACTCTGGTGTGAACAACCAGAAGATCGGTATTGGTTCTGATGTAATGGTTCCATGGCTAGGCAAAATCGGTCTGAACCTAATGGCTTCATACCGCGGAAACGACAAAGAGTGGAACGGTTACCACCTTGCTACTAACTGGTTCAAGCCATTCCACTTCTTCGACAACGGCAGCTTCCTGTCTTACCAGGGTTACATCGATTTCGAATTCGGTATGGATGATGACGCTGCTTTCCAATCTAGCACTGGCACCGGGATGTTCAACGGCCTGTACTGGCACTCTGATCGCTTTGCTGTAGGTTACGGTCTGAAGCTATACGATAACGTTTACGGTTTCGAAGATGGTCAAGCTCTACCATGGGCACCAGAGGCAGAATCTTCAGGTGTAGGCCACTACGTAGCCGTTACTTACAAGTTCTAAGCAATTCCCATTGCTGAACGAACGTTAAAAAGGCGCCGCTGGCGCCTTTTTTTATTGCTAAAATCCACTACACACCTGCCATTTCTCAGAAATAAGACAATTATTACTTCCAATATTCTCTTCCCTTGTACTTCATTTCTTTAGCAGATTTCCCAGCCCTGGTCCTCTCCTGGCGGTGAATAACATCTTATCGGCGAGAGAGAAAAAAAAAGGTAAGAATAAACACTAATCTTTGCTGTAGGAGTTCAACATTTATTTTCATCGCGCTCCAATTTAACTTAACGCTCTTTAGCCTTCACGCTCACAGACAGAGTGTGATGTCACAAAGAGCATATCAATACAGCAGTGGCAACGGTTAGCGAGATCCCCCATGAACAAAACACTCACAGCTCTCAGTGTCAGCTCGGCTCTGGCCCTTTCGGGCGCAGTATTTGCTGTCGATTATTCCGATGATATCCACAAAAATGACTATAAGTGGATGCAGTTCAACCTGATGTACGCCTATGAAGAACTTCCCCGCAGCCCGGATGCACATACAGGCCATGACTACCTGGAAATGGAGTTTGGTGGCCGTTCCGGGATCTTTGATCTCTATGGCTACATTGATATCTTCGACCTGACCGAGCACGATGCGAGTGATAAAAACGGCAAACCCAAAATATTCATGAAATTTGCCCCGCGCGTATCGTTAGATGCCGTGACAGGCAAAGATCTGTCATTTGGCCCGGTTCAGGAACTTTACTTTGCCACCCTGTTTAATTGGGGAGGCGGAACAGAAGCCGATTTCGACCCCAATAATTCTTTCTGGGGGCTTGGTTCTGATATCAACGTGCCGTGGTTCGGTAAAGTCGGGCTTAATTTCTATGGGTATTATAATATTACTGCCAAAGACTGGAACGGCTATCAGATTTCAACAAACTGGTTTAAGCCTTTTTATACCTTAGAAAACGGCAGCTTTGTCGCCTACCAGGGCTATATTGATTATCAGTTTGGTGCAGACGATACCTTCAAAGGAAATACTCAGGCTCAACACGGCGGTGTGATGTTTAACGGTCTCTATTGGCACTCAGACCGCTATTCCGTCGGCTATGGCTTTAAACTGTATAATGATGTGTATTTGATAGAGGATACGAATACATTCGAATCAACAGGTATTGGCCACTACGTCGCTGTAACCTATAAATTCTAAGCTAAACGCTTCGCTTTGAAATCACCATCATATTCAGAGTACCTTGCAGTGCTCTGAATTCTTCTGCCGGTCGTTATTGTTGACTCGCGCAAATGTGCCTGTGTGTTATGATTTTCGAGAGAAAATGAATTGAGATTTGCACGTGAAAATAACACTTTTGGGCGCAGGTGCTATTGGCGGCCTATGGAGTTGCCAGCTAGTAAAACAGGGACATAAACTTCAGCTGTGGACCCGCAAGGATGTCAAAACAATCAACCTGGCGTTTCAAGGCTTAAACCAAACCGAAACGGAGCTGTTTACCTTTCATTGTAATGATAAAGCCGCTGTCACCGAGAGTGACTGCATAGTGATCACCGTTAAAGCCTTTCAGGTTGAGCAGGCACTGCGTGATATCCTGCCCTTTATCAGCCCCGAAACACCTGTGGTGATCATGCATAATGGAATGGGAACCCAGCAGATGGTACACCAGCGGCTGCCCAACAACCCGATTATTTACGCCACCACCTCACAGGCAGCCTTCAAACCCCATCCGCGGCAAGTCAATCATACCGGTCTCGGGCCAACCTGGATGGGCGCAGAAAACAGCGCGGGCAAAAATTTCGACTTTCTGGCCGAAGTCTTCAATCAGGCGTTAGCACCTTGTCAGTGGCATCAGGATATTGCCCAGCCCTTATGGCACAAGCTGGCTATCAACTGCGCTATTAACCCTTTGACCGCTAAACATCAATGCCAGAATGGCGAACTTGCCCGGTCCGAGTTTAACTATTTACTTTCTCAAATCTGTCAAGAAGTGGCCGCGGTAATGAGCGCGGAAGGCTATCGGGTGACAGCTCGGGAATTAAAACAACACGTTGACAGGGTGATAGCAGCGACAGCGACAAATTTTTCTTCTATGAATCAGGATATTTGCCAGCAAAGGCCAACCGAGATCGACTATATTACGGGCTACCTGATAGCTCGGGCGAAGGTGCATGCTATTCCGGTCCCGATCAATACCCAGCTATGGCAACACATTAAACAACTGGAGCAAGACAACAATGACGAATGACCCTCAAATCAAAGTGGCCGTTTGTATCGCCCCCGGCACTGAAGAAATGGAAGCCATCAATACCATAGATATTTTAATTCGGGCCGGGTTTGATGTTACCACTGCCAGCGTCGCATCAGATGGTGCCTTGGTTGTTGAAGGCTCTCGTGGTATTAAGCTGGTTGCTGACGTTGCTTTGGTTGAAGTGGCAGACGCCCCCTTTGATTGCGTGGTGCTTCCTGGCGGCCTAGGCGGTTCAGAATGTTTCCGCGACAGCCCGCTGTTGGTTGAATTTGTTGCCCAGCACAAATATGACGGCAAGCTGATTGCGGCAATCTGCGCCGCCCCAGCCGTGGTTCTGGAACACCATAACCTGTTTCCGACCGCACTGATGACTGCGCATCCCGCCTTCCAAGACCAGATCCCCGACGCTCGCCGCCGCGTAAAACGCGTTGTTTTTGATACTAACAACAACTTACTAACCAGCCAGGGACCCGGCACGTCACAAGAATTCGCTTTAGAAATCATTGTACATTTAGCCGGTAAAGAAAAAGCGGCGGAAGTGGCTGCACCGATGGTGGTATGGCCGAATATGCATTACGACGTGTTGCCGAAGCAATAGGGTTGAGATTCGAGGTTCGAGGTTCGAGCAAAAGAAAATAAAAAAACGAGAGCCAAGGCTCTCGCTTTTTACTAGACACTCGAATCTAGGGACTCGTCTCTAGGATCTTGTCCCGGCTGTTACGGCCGATAAACTTTAACGTTACCGAAACCATTTTCTTTCAGGTACAACGCCTGCAAACGGCTCATTACGCCACGGTCACAGTACAGCAGGTACTCTTTACTCTGATCGAGATCGCCAAACTGAGTGGCCAGCTTATAAAACGGTAGATGCTTAACTTCCACACCGTCGATAATAAGCGGGCTTTCATCTTCTTCATCCGGGCTACGGATATCCAGCACGATGGCATTGCTATCAATTTGATCAACCAGCTCAATTTCAGGCGCTTGTTCCTGGCTCTGCTTCTCGATATCACGAATATCCATCACCCGTGCTTCTTCAATCACACGATCCAGGATAGCAAAATCAAACTTGGCTTCTTCTGCCTCAAGTTTCCCTTGCACCGCTTTCACTGTCGGATTCTTCGAAATCACACCACAGAATTCAGGCATGGTTTTCGCGAACTCTTCGGTACCAATCTCACGCGCCACGTTGATAATATCTTCTTTGTCCCAATTGATTAAGGGACGAAGAATCAAGCTGTCAGTCACGTTATCGATCATGCGCAGATTTGTCAGTGTCTGGCTCGACACCTGACCTAACGCTTCACCGGTTACCAAAGCTTGAATACCAAAACGTTCGGCAACCTGACCTGCAGCGCGCATAAACATACGTTTAAGCACGACACCCATCTGGCCGTTCTCTATTTTCTCTAAAATTTCAGCGACTACGGGCTCAAAATCAATCGAAATGAATTTCACTTTTGCCGACGAACCGTACTTCTTCCATAAGAAGTGTGAGACTTGCTTCACACCGATCTCGTGAGCAGGGCCTCCTAAATTAAAGAAGCAGTAATGAACTTTACTGCCACGCTTAATGTGCAGGTAGCTCGAAACACCTGAATCAAAACCGCCTGAAATCAAGCTCAGTACATCTTCCTGAGTTCCCAGAGGGAAACCGCCCAGGCCCTTATGGCGAGCAAGTACCTGTTTAAGAATATTGTTTTCGACTTCAATATTAACCGTAACATCCGGCTTTTTCAGTTTAACCTTGGCTGATTCGACTGCTTGGTTCAAACCACCACCGACATAGCGTTCAAGTTCAATCGAGGTAAAATCATGCTTGCCAACACGCTTCGCCCGTACACAGAATGTTTTCCCCTCGATATCCTTACGCACCAGCTCCAGTGTTTTCTCATAGATATCGTGCATGTCAGTGAAGTCGGTTTGATTAACTTCAAGCACATGGTGAATACCCGATGTTTGTGTTAACACAGCCAGTACCTGCTCACGAATCGTCTCATCTTTCACCGTTACTTCAATGTAAGTACGGCGGTTGACGACCGACACAGAATCAGACAAACGCTGAAGAATAATGCGAATATTGCTGTCTAGGATTTTGGTAAAGCGCTTACGAATAGATTCGCTCTTTACAAAAATCTCTGGATGGGGTTTTACGATAAATTTCATAACACGCTTCGCTACACAGGGCCAAACTAAAGGCGCGGATTATACAGCAAGCTTGCTGTTGCTGAAACAAAGATATAACCAAACCATCTCAAGAGACGAACTCTCGATCTTGAGATGGTTTCGGTCTACAAGGCAATGTTAGCCCCCTTGTACCACTAATAATAGCTATCCGGGATTATTCTGCGTGTCAGAACTGATGACTTCATCTGAATAATGCGCTTTGCCCTGCATGATCGTAATCTCAACCCGGCGATTTTCGGTACGTTGTTGCTCTGTTTTATTGCCATTTAACGGGGCGGTACCCGCCAGGCCAACAACCCGCAGTCGCTTATTGTCAAACCCCTCGACCTGCTCCATTTCCTGGGCAACCGAAACGGCGCGCTGGGCCGAAAGATCCCAGTTTGAACGGTATAGTTCAGAATCAAGTTTTTGATTATCGGTATGACCGGTAATTCGGATCACTCCCGGAACCTCTTTCACTAAATCGGCTATCTGGCGAACCAAAGGTCGGAATTTTGGCTGTAAAAAAGCCGATCCCGCAGGAAATGCCCCCTTTTCTTTAATCCGAATCACGACCTGCTGCCCGAAGTTTTCGACTTCAAGTGCGCCATCTTTAATTTCTCGGTCCAATGCTTTTTGCAACATTTCAAGCAATTGCGCTTGTGATTCAGACATCTCAGATTCGTTGTTCTGATTGCTTTCGGTGGATATATCCGCGCTTTTCCCCCCCGTCAGCTTGCCCGCTTCACGCTTGGTACCGCCAGCCCGATCGGATTCCCCATCATGGAACTCTAACGTTCGCTGGGTCATATCAATCGTCTGCTGCATAATCACTTCAATCGGCGTCGGCTCAGGCCGCCCCGGGCGAAACTCCTGGGCGATAACACTTGTACCTTTCGGAATGTCTTTAACATCCAGCATGTTCTGAACGCCAAAAGCAAATTTCATTGACCCCGCAATCTGCTTAAACTTCAGCACATCCATCTCAGAAAACGACAGCAGCAGAACGAAAAAGCACATCAGTAATGACATTAAGTCTGCAAAGGTACCCATCCAGGCAGGTAGCCCCGGCGGTGGACACTTGCAGCTCTCATCTTCCATCATTAAGCTCCCATTAATTTGAATCTACATCAAAAATTCGTTTTTTCTCATTGAGGTAGTTCCTCAGGTAGCTATCAATCACACGCGGATTCTGGCCATCTTGAATGGCCAGTACCCCATCCATGATCAGACGACGGTTAAGCTTCTCTTGCTCGCGACGCAGAGATAGTTTGTCAGCGATGGGGAAAAATACCATGTTCGACAAAACGGCACCGTACAGTGTCGTCAGAAGCGCCACCGCCATGGCCGGGCCGATAGATTTAGGGTCATCCATATTTGAAAGCATCGCAACCAAGCCAACCAGCGTACCGATCATTCCCATCGCGGGTGCTACGTCACCGAAAGCTCGAAATACCCCAGAGCCTTTTTCATGTCGCTCATCAGTCAATGCAATATCTTTCTTCAGCGTCTCCCTTACCACGTCTGCATCATGACCATCGACCAATAAATCGATGCCTTTTTGCATGAAACTATTGGTAATATCCATTTCTTCAAGTGCAAGAAATCCGCCTTTACGCGAGGCATCGGCCATTTCGACCACTTTAGCAATCAGGTCGATAGGCTCATCACATTTAAACATGAAAGCTTTGCCTGCAACTTTACTGGCACCGAAAAATTGCCCCACTGTGAATTTCATCAATACAACGAAGGTTGAACCACCGACTACAATCAAGATGGAAACCGGATCGATGAACATACTAATGCTGCCACCAATCACCATTGCCATGATCACGAAGGCAAAACCACCAATTAAACCTATTAACGTAGCCAAATCCACGAAGCGTTCCCCTTTTGCGACTCGCAAGATACTAAAGAGTATCAATTTTATACGGCTTTATTTTACAGAACTCGAAGTATATCGGCACCTTTCGTTTATGATTTAGCTTTCTTGCTTCAAAAGGCGAAAATTACTGTCTGCAGCACAGAATATTGTGACATAATTTGACCCAGAATAATCTCTACGTTATTTTTCCTGCACTTTCAGAATAGTGAGCACTTTATGGCAGCTAAAAAACCAGAAAATATGGCGTTTGAAGCCGCACTTGATGAGCTCGATACGATTGTCAATGAGCTGGAGTCGGGTGACATTGCACTAGAAGACGCGCTGAAAAAATTTGAGCGCGGTATTGCACTGGCACGTAGCAGCCAACAAAAACTCACCCAAGCTGAGCAACGTGTAGAAATTCTGCTGCAAGCGGACGATGAAGCCCCCCTGACTGAATTTGATGCTGACAATGAATGACATCCGGTCTTTAACACCCTCTCTAAAATACTACCAAGAGCGTAGTAACCAGCAGCTAGCACAATGGATTGCGGCTCAACCTTTTGCCGACCATGCGCTGATAGAAGCCATGAAGTATGGCACTCTGCTTGGTGGTAAACGTGTTCGCCCATATCTGACCTATGTCACCGGGCAAATGTTAGGGGCAGAGTGTGTCGATCTCGATACCCCGGCAGCGGCCGTCGAATGTATTCATGCTTACTCGTTAATTCACGATGATCTGCCAGCAATGGATGACGACGAACTTCGGCGCGGTCAGCCAACCTGTCATATCGCCTTTGATGAGGCCACCGCCATTTTAGCCGGCGATGCGCTCCAAACCCTGGCATTTGAAATTCTTGCTGATGGCCCGCTAAGCCCAGAAGGGCATACCAGACGAGTGGCGATGATAAAAGAACTCGCTCAGGCATCCGGTGCGGCAGGTATGTGTATGGGTCAAGTGCTGGATTTAGAAGCAGAAGGTAAACATGTCGATTTACAACAACTTAAATCGATTCATAAACACAAAACCGGGGCTCTTATCCGCTGTGCTGTTCGTTTAGGTGCATTGGCCGCAGGCCCCAAAAGTGTAGCTGTATTACCCCAGCTTGATCAGTATGCTGAAGCGATTGGCCTGGCCTTTCAGGTTCAGGATGATATTCTCGATGTAACCAGTGATACCGAAACTCTGGGTAAACCTCAGGGTTCAGATCTTGCTCTGGAAAAAAGCACCTATCCGGCTTTGCTCGGATTAGAGGGAGCTAAAGAGAAAGCTCAGCAACTTTATCAAGAAGCGCTACAAGCATTGGATGCAATACCCTACAATACACACCAATTAGAAGTTTTCGCCCGATACATCATCGAGCGCAATAACTAAAATCAGTAAAAGCGCCGAAATGTTATGACTCTGGATATCTCAAAATACCCCCATCTGGCTCTGGTCAACACCCCAGATGAATTACGATTACTGCCGCTTGAAAGTCTGTCGATGGTATGCGATGAGTTACGTACGTACTTACTCAACTCCGTCAGTCAGTCAAGTGGACACTTTGCCTCCGGCCTCGGTGCTGTTGAGCTGACTGTTGCCCTGCATTATGTGTACAACACCCCATTTGATCATTTGATCTGGGATGTTGGCCACCAGGCATACCCGCATAAAATTCTCACTGGGCGCCGGGATCAAATGCCGACCATACGCCAGAAAAACGGTCTGCATCCGTTCCCATGGCGTGAAGAGAGCGAGTATGACGTACTTTCTGTCGGTCACTCTTCAACCTCGATCAGCGCCGGCCTGGGCATGGCGATTGCGTCTGAAAAAGAGGGGCTGGGCCGTAAAGTCGTCAGTGTCATCGGCGATGGTGCCATTACCGCGGGCATGGCTTTTGAAGCCATGAACCATGCCGGTGATGTTCACTCCGACATGTTAGTGATTTTAAATGACAATGAGATGTCTATCTCTGAAAATGTCGGTGCCTTGAATAATCATTTGGCACGTCTGCTATCCGGCAGCCTTTATACCACCATTCGCGAAGGTGGCAAAAAAGTGTTGTCTGGTGCGCCCCCCATCAAAGAACTGGTGAAACGCGCAGAAGAACATATAAAGGGCATGGTTGTACCCGGCACCATGTTTGAAGAGCTTGGCTTTAACTACATCGGCCCTGTTGATGGCCACGATGTCGCAGAGCTGGTCAAAACACTGAAGAATATGCGCAACCTGAAAGGGCCGCAATTTCTTCATATTATGACCAAAAAAGGAAAAGGTTACGCACCGGCAGAAGCCGATCCGATTAACTACCATGCGGTACCAAAATTCGATCTGAGCCAGAACCCACTACCGAAAGCGAAAGATGCCAAGCCTACTTTCTCTAAGATCTTCGGTGACTGGCTGTGCGATATGGCCGTTGAAGATGAAAAGCTGATGGCAATCACGCCGGCGATGCGCGAAGGCTCTGGCATGGTACGCTTCTCGAAAGAGCACCCGAGCCAGTACTTTGATGTCGCTATTGCAGAGCAACATGCCGTCACACTGGCAAGCGGGATGGCTATTGGTGGCTACCATCCGGTTGTCGCGATCTACTCGACCTTCCTGCAGCGTGGCTACGATCAGTTAATCCATGATATCGCTATTATGGATCTGCCCGTCATGTTCGCGATTGACCGTGGCGGCCTGGTCGGCGCGGATGGCCAGACGCATCAGGGAGCCTTTGACTTGAGCTTCATGCGCTGTATTCCCAACATGGTGATCATGGCACCCAGTGACGAGAATGAATGTCGTCAGATGCTTTATACCGGCCATAAGCACCAGGGACCCAGTGCGGTTCGTTACCCTCGAGGTACCGGTATGGGGACTGAAATCCAATACCAAATGACGGAGTTGGAAATTGGCAAAGGCATTGTTCGTCGTCAGGGCGAAAAAGTCGCTATTCTAAGCTTTGGAACAATGTTGTCCTACGCCCTGGAAGCCGCAGAAAACCTCAATGCAACGGTGGCTGATATGCGTTTTGTTAAACCCCTTGATGAAGCCCTTATTTTGACGCTGGCGGCAACACATGATGTACTGGTAACGGTAGAAGAAAATGCCATTGCCGGTGGTGCTGGCAGCGGTGTCATTGAGTTTATGATGAAGGCAAAATGCTTGAAACCCGTCCTGAATATCGGCCTGCCCGACCAGTTTATTGAACCGGGCACACAGGCAGAATTGCACTCGTCACTGGGTATTGATGGCCCAGGCATCGAGAAACAAATTCGCGAGTATCTGAAGTAAAGAGCAAGTAACTAGAGGCGAGTTGCTAGGATCGAGTAACTCGCTTCTGATTTCTAGGCACTAATAGTGAGTATTTAAAGCTCCAATGCCTATAGTAGCTTTTCCTTACCCTTTTCAGTACCGCTCCCTCATACCCGCCAAGCTTGATATGGCCTTGATTCAGAAGTAGGAAAGTTTTGGGAGAGGTAAAAAAGCCGCGCGGTTGCACGGCAGATTAAGACTTCTTGACTCTGCTCGATTCCGGAGCACTGCGGTTACCAGCCCTGCCAGTATCCTATGCCCCACAGGGCAATCATCGCCATAAAGCCCGCGAGAATGTCGTCAACCATGATGCCGAAGCCACCATGAACATGCTTATCAAGCCAACTGATCGGCCACGGTTTGACCATATCAAAGAAGCGGAACAGAATAAAACCAGCAAGCACCCATTGCCAGCTCAGTACCGGGGCTATTGCCATGGTGATCCAGAAACCGACAAATTCATCCCACACGATACTGCCGTGATCGTGCACCCCCATATCATCAGATGTTTTCTGACAAATTGTGATCCCGATAATCGCAGCGATAATCGTGATCAGAAGATAGGCAGCAAAAGGCAGCTGGACCATCAGCAAATAAAACGGGATCGAAGCAACGGTACCCACGGTTCCCGGTACGATGGGCGATAAGCCACTGCCAAACCCGGTAGCTAACAGGTGCCAGGGATTTTTCAGGTTGATTAAATCTTTGGGATTACTCACGCATTACTCCGAAAAATGGTCATAACCATGTAATTGCCACGCCAGCAACTCATCACGTCGCATCAGCTTAATACCCGTTCCGGTCCGCAGCTGGCCAATACAGGTCGCTTTCACTCCGGTATGGGCCAAAGCGGTATCAAGCGCACCACGGTTCTGTTCGGGAACAGTAAAGCATAACTCGTACTCTTCGCCACTGGCCAGCGCCAATTGCTGCGCTTTGTCCAATTCAGGCTCAAAGGCTAGCAGTTCGGGTGACAAGGGTAATTTATCAACATCAACGGTTGCAGCAAGCTGTGAGCGTTTCAGAATATGGCCAAGATCAGAAATCAAACCATCGGAGATATCTAAAGCGGATGATGCGATACCACGCAGGGCCTGACCGGCAAGAATACGGGGTTGGGCTTTATAATGGCGTTCTATCAAGGTCGCTTTCAGCGCTTCATCGGCCACGGTGACTTCGCCCAACAGCACAGCCAAGCCTGCGGCACTATCACCTAACTGACCGGTAACATAAATCCAGTCACCCGAGTTGGCGCCACTGCGGGTGAGTGCCTGCCCTTCAGGAACAAACCCATGTACCGTTAAGGTAATACTGAGTGGTCCTTTGGTGGTATCGCCACCGATCAGCTGAACATTGAAATAATCCGCTAATGCAAAGAAACCGTCACAAAAACGGCTGAGCCAAGCTTCGTCAGGAGCCGGCATGGTGAGGGCCAGAGATACCCAGGCCGGGGTCGCTCCCATTGCCGCAAGATCACTCAGGTTAGACGCTAACGCTTTGTGCGCCACCAGCGCAGGATCGGCACCGGCAAGAAAATGGGTTCCGGCAACCAGTGAGTCGGTACTAACCGCCAGATGGCTGCCAGCAGGGACATTGAGCAACGCACAATCATCACCAATAGCCAAGGCAACATCACGACGATTGACATTTTGATGCTCAAAATAACGAGCGATGAGGTCAAATTCGTTACTAGCCATAATTCTTATTTTATTAAGTCATTCTTTGCTTATTGGACACAGAAAAAAGGCCAGCAAAGCTGGCCCCATAGCATCGTTTCCGATTATTTCTTTCTGCGAAGAGTTGGTGCGGCTTTATCCAGCACACCATTCACAAATTTGTGGCTATCTTCTGCACCGAATATTTTTGCAAGTTCGATTGCTTCATTGATAACGACTTTATAGGGAACATCTTCGCGCTTAACCATTTCGTACATCGCTAAGCGAAGTAACGCAAGTTCCATCTGGTCCAAATCTTGTAACGGACGAGACAGGTATGGACGCATCTTGCTATCCAATTCCTGATGGTTAAGTACGACACCCGTTAACAGATCGCTAAAATAGCCGACGTCTGTATGTGGTGCAGCAAGAACAGGAGCATCAGCTTGATGCTCTTCTTCTTCAAATTTATGATCAGTTAAGAAATGTTGCTCAATATCAGCAACATTGCCTTTCGTGATCTGCCAAGAATAAATAGCTTGTACAGCAAACTGACGTGCATTACGACGCGCGGCTGGTTTCACATTAACCCCCATCAGGATTCAATTTGGGACAGAACATTAATCATTTCAAGCGCGCTTAGTGCTGCTTCTGCGCCTTTATTACCAGCCTTGGTACCGGCACGCTCAATGGCTTGTTCAATAGAATCGACAGTCAGAACACCGAACGCGACTGGAGTATTAAACTCGAGTGCGACCTGAGCCAGACCTTTATTACACTCACCGGCAACATAATCGAAGTGTGGGGTTCCACCACGAATCACAGAACCCAGAGCAACAATCGCATCATAGCGATCGCTTTTAGCAACCTGCTGTGCAACTAACGGTAGCTCGTAAGCACCAGGACAACGAACAACGGTGATATTGTCATCGCTTACCTGACCTTGACGTTTCAGCGCATCTAGTGCACCTGAAAGTAAGCTTTCATTGATAAAGCTGTTGAAGCGTGCGATTACGATAGCAACTTTTGCGTTTGGTGCCGCGATGGCGCCTTCAATTACCTTCATGGGCCTTCCTGTGACTATGTCTTTCCGGTTTGAGAAACCGCGGGAGTCTATCACACTTTATACAAGTGTCGCTACGGACAACCGGCGGTTTCACCTGATTAGTTAAATTTATATCCCTCCGCCGCGATCGATATGCGCAGAGACGTATAGCGTTAGCGAATCCTGCTTCAGCAGGACTGTTATCCGTTTACGCCGGATTATTCACAAACGTACTCAACAATGTTCAGGCCAAAACCTGACAGCGAGTGGTAACGTTGAGTACTGGATGATAACAAGCGCATATCAGACACCCCTAAATCAGCCAGAATTTGCGAACCGACACCGACCTGGCGCGATTGATCTTTCGGATTCAATTTTACTTTCGGTTGACCGTTAGCCTGAGCCGACAAATTTTTCACCTTAGTAATAATTGTGTCATGGCTTTCCTGCTTGCTCAGCACCACCAGTACGCCACCGTCTTCGGAAATACGCTTCATCGCGGCAGGTAACGTCCATTGAGATGCACCTGAATGCAGAATATCTTTAAACGTATCTTGCAGGTGAACACGTACCAGCGTGGCCAGTCCCTCTTTTATTTCACCCTTACGCAATGCGTAGTGGATCTCGTTATCAATGGTATCACGGTAGGTGATCATATCGAACTCACCGTACTCGGTTGGCAAACGACATTCAGCAATGCGTTCGATGGTGGTTTCGTTGTTATTGCGGTACTCAATAAGATCGGCAATCGTCCCCAGCTTCAGATCGTGCTTTTCAGCAAACACTTCCAGTTGCGGGCGACGGGCCATGGTGCCATCTTCATTAAGGATCTCAACGATCACACTGGACGGTTCCAAACCGGCTAAACGTGCGATATCACAGCCCGCTTCAGTATGGCCTGCACGAGTTAATACCCCGCCTTCCTGTGCCATCAGCGGAAAAATATGGCCCGGCATCACAATATCAGCAAAGCTTGCATTCGGTGCGACTGCTGCCTGCACGGTACGGGCGCGATCGGCTGCAGAAATACCGGTGGTCACCCCCTCTGCAGCTTCAATCGATATCGTAAAGTTCGTGCTGAACTGCTCGGTATTATCTTGTACCATCAAGGGGAGATTCAGCTGCTTACAACGTGCATGAGTGAGTGTTAAACAAATCAGTCCACGACCATGCATCGCCATAAAGTTAATAGCTTCAGGGCTGATTTTTTCGGCAGCAATGATCAGATCGCCTTCATTTTCACGATCTTCATCATCCATTAAGATAACCATCTTACCCTGACGAATATCATCGATAATTTCTTTTGCACTGCTTAAAGCCATAACAATACCCTTATTCTAATCTTTATCCTAAAAACCCAGTTTTAGCTAATAAGTCCATGGTCACTTCTGATTTTTTATCAGCTGCTTTTTCACCTAACATCAAACGCTCTAAATAGCGGGCAATAACATCCACCTCTACATTCACTTTACGGCCCGCCTGGAATGACTCCATTGTCGTCTCTGCTGCAGTATGAGGCACGATAGTCAATTTAAACTCATTGCCACGAATTGCATTGACCGTCAGGCTGATACCATCAATAGATACCGAGCCTTTTTCAGCAATGTACTTAGCCAGATGGTCTGGGGCTTTTACCCAAAACTCAATCGCACGACCGGTATGGTCACGGGCAATAATTTCCCCAACCTCATCAACATGGCCTGAGACCATGTGACCGCCAAAGCGGGTCGTTGCCAGCATGGCTTTTTCCAGATTCACTTTCTGGCCTGATTTATAATCAGTAAACGCTGTTCGCTTTAATGTCTCGAGGGATAAATCAGCCACATAGCCTTTGCCGGTCAGTTCAACGACCGTCAGGCAAACGCCATTGGTGGCAATACTGTCACCCAGTTTGACATCTGACAGATCAAGCGTGCCTGACTCAACAGTAACAGAAATGTCTGCACCTTTTGGCGTCAACGCAGTAATGGTGCCTACAGCTTCAATTATGCCGGTAAACATATCTAAAAATTCCTTGATTTGCTCTATACGTTAAACGCGAGCAATAATACGTAAATCAGGGCCCACCATGCGAACGTCGGTTATCTCAAGTTGAGGTACCTGAGACATCGCAGTCAGCCCTTGTAAATCAATTAACCCGCGGCTATCGCTACCCATCAGTTTGGGTGCCTGGTAAATGATCAGCTCATCAACCAATCCAGCAGACAGCAACGCACCAGCCAATCCCGCCCCCGCTTCCACCCAGATATGGTTAATCTCTTGCTTTGCCAGTGCAGCCATCAACTGCGACAGATCCAGCCGTTCAGAGTCTGGCTGACAGGGTATGATCAGTTGATCCACAGAATCGGGCCATACTTCCTGTCCGGCTTTCGCCCGCGCCAGATAAGCCTGCCCCGGCAAACTGAATAGCTGATGCTCAGGCGTCACACGATTCTGGCTGTCGATAATCACCCTTGATGGCTGGCGCAATGCCTGTTGTGGGTATTCGGTCTGGATCTGCTCACCCAGCTCATCCCACCGCACATTCAATGACGGGTCATCCGCCAATACCGTCGCACTGGTCGATAAAATCGCTCCGGCGCAAGCGCGGAAGCGTTGTACATCCGCGCGGGCCTGCGGGCTGGTGATCCACTTGCTTTCACCATTGGCCAATGCTGTACGGCCATCAAGGCTTGATGCTAATTTTAGCTGCACATAAGGCCACCCGGTTTTCATTCGCTTTATAAACCCGGCATTCAGTGCTTGGGCATCGGCTTCCAGCAACCCCGTCTGAACCTCAATACCGGCGACTTGCAGCATTTCAATACCCCGGCCGCCGACTTGAGGATTGGGATCAACCATCGCGCAGACAACACGAGAAACGTTGGCATTAATTAGCGCCTGGGCGCAAGGAGGAGTGCGACCAAAATGAGAACAAGGCTCTAGCGTCACATAAGCAGTAGCACCATCGGCATGCTCGCCAGCAGCTCGCAGAGCAAACACTTCTGCATGTGGTTGCCCGGCCTGATAGTGGTAACCTTCACCAACAATGGTCGTACCCTGTGCGATAACACAGCCGACATTAGGGTTCGGGGCTGTTGTGAAACGGCCGCGTTTTGCCAGTTTTATGGCACGCAGCATCATGGCATGATCAATGGGAGAGAACATCTGACTTTGCATTCATTTAGCTTAGAGGTAGTGGAATAGCTCACCGTGACTCATTGCACCATGAGCTAAACAATCACTTTTATTTTTCTAACTTGGCGATTTCTTCACCAAATTCACGAATATCTTCAAAACTACGGTAGACCGAAGCAAAACGGATATAAGCAACTTTATCCAGATCTTTCAATGCTTCCATCACTAAGTTACCGATCATATCAGACGGTACTTCGCGTTCACCCGTGGCGCGCAAGCGGGATTTAATGGTGTTAATAGCACGTTCGATATCATCTGCGCTTACCGGCCGTTTCTCCAACGCGTGTTGGATACCGCCACGAAGTTTATCTTCGTTAAACGGTTCACGATTACCATTGGTTTTTATCACCCTTGGCATCACCAGCTCAGCGGTTTCAAACGTTGTATAACGCTCATTACACGCTAAGCATTGACGACGACGGCGGACTTGATGGCCATCGGCAACCAGACGGGAATCGATTACTTTGGTGTCATTGGCACCACAAAAAGGACAATGCATCATGCCTCCTAATTTTCGTCGACTCAGTGTAACCCATTTCAACCACAGATAGAGAATTTAACCACGGTTTTCTTTGTAATCAGAGATCAAAACAAAACACTTTGCATTCTGACTCGCCCCAAAAAACAAAACGGCACTATAAAAGTGCCGTTTTTCCAGATGCAACATTACGCGGTTCCAGGCTCTAGGAGCAAAGCGTACTCGTCACCCGATTAAGAGTAGACAGGTAGACGCTTACAGATTTCGAGTACTTTCGCTTTCGTCGCTTCAATCACTTCAGGCTTGTCGATGTTATCCAGTACATCACAGATCCAGCCAGCAAGCTGCTTGGTGTCGTCTGCGGTAAACCCACGACGCGTGATCGAGGGCGTGCCAATACGGATACCAGAAGTCACGAACGGGCTGCGAGGATCATTCGGTACACTGTTTTTGTTCACTGTAATATTCGCCGCACCTAATGCCGCATCCGCTTCTTTGCCGGTAATGCCTTTGTCGATGAGATCAACAAGGAACAGGTGGTTTTCAGTACCGCCGGAAACGATGTTATAGCCACGCTCAAGGAACTCACCCACCATGACTTTGGCATTCTCAACAACATGCTGCTGATAAACTTTAAATTCAGGTTCCATCGCTTCTTTGAATGCGACGGCTTTTGCTGCAATAACGTGCATCAGGGGACCGCCCTGACCACCAGGGAATACTGCTGAGTTCAGTTTCTTATAAAGATCTTCACCTTCATTAGAAAGGATCAGACCGCCGCGTGGGCCGGCCAGCGTTTTATGCGTCGTTGTTGTTACCACATGTGCATGGGGCACCGGGTTAGGATACACGCCGGCCGCAATAAGACCTGCAACGTGCGCCATATCAACGAAGAAATACGCACCAACTTTGTCTGCGATTTCACGCATGCGTTTCCAGTCAACAACTTGAGAATACGCAGAAAAACCACCGATGATCATCTTCGGTTTGTGCTCTAAAGCAAGAGCTTCCATTTCTTCGTAATCAATCTGGCCATTCTCATCGATACCGTAAGGAATAATATTGTAAAGCTTTCCCGAGAAATTGACCGGTGAACCGTGCGTTAAGTGACCGCCGTGTGCCAGGCTCATACCAAGAACAGTATCGCCGGGATTGAGTAGTGCCATATAAACGGCATTGTTCGCCTGAGAGCCCGAGTGAGGCTGAACGTTGGCATACTTAGCACCAAACAGCTGGCAGGCGCGGTCGATAGCCAGTTGCTCGGCTTTATCAACATATTCACAACCGCCGTAGTAGCGTTTGCCTGGGTAGCCTTCAGCATATTTGTTAGTCAACTGAGAACCTTGTGCTTCCATTACACGCGGGCTCGTGTAGTTTTCAGAAGCAATCAACTCGATGTGCTCTTCCTGACGTGCAGTTTCTTCCTGAATTGCTGCAAAAAGTTCCGCGTCATAGTCGGCAATATTCATATCGCGCTTTAGCATCTGTCTCTCCTGACTAAAATAACCACAAGTTGTTGGTAACAACGAAATTCGCAAAGCTAGGCCCCACGGGGACGCAAACGTTTTCGTATCACCCATAATTAACGCTGCATTTTACAGAAATTGATCTAAATCAGATACCCCTAAAATAACTTTTTATTACATTTTATCCATGTTTATTTTCGAAGCAGCGATGAATGTTTTTCATCTTTATTCAATACCGGATTACGGACGAACACTCTATCAGAATAATATCAAGGAAAAATCAAAAAAATCGATTTACAAAAACGTATATTTATATTTACAAGTCCATTCTATCCCTTTCCCGCCCAAGCTTCTTTATCAACCTGAACCCTATTATCATCGCGTTCATCAATATAAGGAGTTTTCTTTTGAGCGGTAACAAGCATTCTTTGAATGAAAATATCATTGCCATCCTAACTGGCACCTTTATCGCTGCGCAGGGCGTTTTTTTTCTCCAGCAAGCTGACTTGCTGACCGGGGGCACAACGGGACTGGCACTATTACTCAGCCAAGTTGTTGATGTCTCTTTCGGTAAACTGTACTTTCTGATGAATACCCCTTTTTACCTGATGGCCTGGTTCCGCATGGGCAGACAGTTTGCTATCACCAGCATCATTTCCGGAGGATTGGTCTCGATCATCACCGACAACCTCCACTACGTGCTGGAAATTAGCCGACTTGATCCGATTTACTGTGCTGTCATCGGGGGGTTACTGATGGGCCTTGGCATGCTGATCCTCTTTCGTCACCACACCAGCCTCGGTGGATTCAATGTACTGGTTCTCTACTGCCAGGAGAAATTTGGCATCGCGGCGGGCAAAATGCAGATGTGCATCGACATTGGTATTCTGATTGGTTCTTTCTTCTTCGTAACGCCGGTGATTTTGATCTTATCAGTACTGGGCGCCATCGTACTGAACCTGGTGCTGGCAATGAACCATAAACCAGGCCGCTATAATAATTTAGCCACACAACAGCCATAATACAGAGTAAAGGCTGTAGGAAAAGCGAGATGTCTGACATTTCGCTTTTCCCTAGCCCCCGCTTTTCCTAGGGACTAGAGCCCGCTCTTAAATGGCGTCTTCGTCTTCCTCGCCAGTCCGTATGCGAACAACGCGCTCAACATCAAACATGAAAATTTTACCGTCACCAATCTTGCCAGTCTGGGCGGTTTCGATAATTGTATCGATACATTGTTCGGCAACTTCATCTGCGACTACTATTTCAATTTTTACTTTTGGCAGGAAATCGACCATGTATTCGGCACCACGATATAATTCAGTGTGGCCTTTTTGGCGACCAAATCCTTTCACTTCAGATACCGTCATACCCGTGATACCGACTTCAGCCAAAGCTTCACGAACATCATCAAGCTTAAATGGCTTTATAATGGCTTCAATTTTTTTCATTTTTCATCATCCTTTGCTGAGCAGAGGTTTACCAGTTAGTACCTTGATACTATTCTAGCCACCTGATTTACTGTTTTTTTATTATCGCCGATCTGACCAATTAAATTAAGCGCTATTAAGACTTTTCAGTCTTTATGATGCATTGAGTAACGACTCAATGAGAGTTGTTCTGCCGAGAGTAACCTCACATTAGAGTCCATCATTTCGATATTTCATCCTTGATATGGCATTTTGAAAATCGTCGGACAATCTGTGATCGTCATCTTTCTCTGCTTCCTGTCTGCGTTGGCATCTGGCAAATAAAATAACCCATCGGGATAACCATTATATTAATGAATTCGCCGTCAACTGGACCAGATCAACGAATCCGTCTAATGAACGAACAACCCGGGTATTCGGATTAGCTTGTAACGCGTTACGATTTAACCATACCGATTTCAAGCCTGCTCGCTGGCCGGCCTGAGCATCGCGCTGGGGGTGGTTACCGATATACCAGCATTGTTCCGGGCTGACCTGGCCCCTTTGGCATGCCGCCTTAAAAATCCCCCAATCAGGCTTTGCTACGCCCGCCTGCTCCGATGTCATCACAAAACGAAAATAGTGGCGAATACCGGTTTGCTCTAATTTGGCCTCTTGCTGGTAAATAAAACCATTACTGATCACTGCAAGGGGGGCGGTATCTTTTAGCCGCTGCAATGCCGGCTCCACATCCGGAAACAAACGCCAGTGCTGTTGATAGATGTTAAAATACTCGGTGAAGAGTTGATCGGCTTGTTTACAGGTTAACGGGCGCTTAAATAACTCACTGATACGGGCCCGGCGCTGCTGCTCAAAATTCAGTTCGCCAGCCCTCCAACGGGCACGGTGCTTATCTGTGATCTGCCGCCAGATCACTTCTGGGGTATCTGTCAGTGCAATCACCTTGTCATGATACCGTGAGACAAAGGTACGGATTGCATCCTGCTCCGCACCATCATGATCGAGTAACGTATTATCAAGATCGAAGAAAATCATATAGCCTCTTCACACTCACCAACCATTGTTCCAAATTAATAACAAATTATCTACAAGGCGAGAAAAATCGAACATCAAGGCAGATAAAGGCTAATTCAGCCGGCTTTTTGGCCGCTTTCACTCCGTCTGATTATAAAAAAGCCGCGACCTAATCAGATCGCGGCTTTTGGGGTACTTGGACGTTTGCGTCTACATCAACCGATATTAACGCGCGCGTTGCGGAACATGCGCATCCACGGGCTGTTTTCGCTCCAGTCATCCGGGTGCCATGAGTTGGCCACGGTACGGAATACGCGCTCTGGGTGAGGCATCATGATAGTCACACGGCCATCCGTGGTAGTCAGGCCCGTAATACCGTTTGGCGAGCCGTTCGGGTTAGCCGGATAATTCTGGGTAACATTACCGAAGTTATCCAGGTAACGCAGTGCCACCGTACCGGATTGCTCAATGGCATTGAGGTGTTCACCGTTACGAACTTCGACACGACCTTCACCGTGGGAAACCGCGATAGGCATACGCGATCCCGCCATTTCATTAAAGAACAATGAGTCACTCTTCTGCACTTCAACCAGGCTAAAGCGCGCTTCAAAGCGTTCTGATTCGTTACGTACGAAACGAGGCCATAGATCAGCACCCGGGATCAAGTCATGCAGGTTTGACATCATCTGACAACCGTTACAGACCCCCAGAGCCAGGGTATCGTTGCGGTGGAAGAAGGCTTCAAATTGATCTCGTGCCATGTTGTTGAACAACACTGACTTCGCCCAGCCTTCACCGGCACCTAATACGTCACCGTAAGAGAAACCGCCGCAAGCGACAAGGCCATTGAAACCATCCAGCTTCACGTTGCCAGAAAGAATATCACTCATGTGAACATCTCTCGCATCAAACCCTGCACGATCAAAGGCTGCTGCCATTTCCACATGGGAGTTAACGCCCTGCTCTCGCAGAATCGCCATTTGCGGTTTCGCGCCCTTGTTAATAACAGGAGCGGCGATGAATGGCGCAGCAACATCTTTGTTAATGTCAAAAGATAGCTTGATGTTCAAACCAGGATCGCTGTTGTCTTTCTTGGCCTCAAACTCTTGCAATGCACCTGCCGGGTTATCACGCATCGCCTGCATCTGATACGTGGTTTCAGCCCAGATAGTACGAAGTTCTGTCCGGCTCTGCTCTAAAACGCGGTCGTTGCCATTCCAGATACGAACCACATCTTCATCAACGACAGTACCAATCACATGGCTACAGGCTTCCAGGCCGTTTGCTGCCAGTACCGATTGAACCGTATCGAGATCTTCCGTGCGAACTTGCAGTACCGCACCTAGCTCTTCGTTGAATAACGTTGCCAGTACATCGTCGCATTCATCAAATTCAGAGGTGTTGATATCCACTTCAACACCGGTGTGACCGGCAAATGCCATTTCAGCCAGGGTGACATACAAACCACCATCACCACGGTCATGGTAAGCCAGTATTTTTTCATCTCGGACCAGAGCTTGAACTGCGTAGAAGAAGCCTTTTAGTCGCTCTGGGCTATCAACATCAGCAGGCTTGTCACCCAATTGCTTATAAACCTGTGCCAGTGCTGTTGCACCGAGGCGGTTTTGACCACAGCCGAGATCAATCAATACCAGGCTTGATTCGCCCTTATCGGTACGGAGCTGAGGCGTGACGGTCTTACGGACGTCTTCGACACGGCCAAATGCGGTAATAACCAAGGATAGCGGAGAAGTAACTTCCTTGTGTTCACCGTCTTGCTCCCACTGGGTCTTCATCGACATCGAGTCTTTACCCACCGGAATGGTCAGGCCAAGCGCCGGACACAGCTCTTCACCGATCGCTTTAACGGCTTCGTACAGACCCGCATCTTCGCCTGGGTGGCCGGCAGGAGACATCCAGTTCGCAGACAGGTTGATACGCTTCATGTCGCCGATATCAGCACTTGCGATATTGGTAATGGCTTCACCGACGGCTAAGCGTGCAGACGCACCGAAATCAAGCAGGGCTACGGGCGTACGCTCACCCATTGACATCGCTTCACCATGATACGTGTCATAGCTCGCAGCAGTTACGGCGCAGTTAGCAACCGGTACCTGCCACGGACCAACCATCTGATCTCGTGCAACCAAACCTGTTACCGTACGGTCACCAATAGTGATCAGGAAGGTCTTCTCAGCAACAGCTGGCAGACGGAGCACACGGTGGGTTGCTTCTTCTAGCTTGATCGCACTGCGGTCAATGGCCTGACCTTGCACTTTTTGCGTCTTAACGTCGCGATGCATCTTCGGCGCTTTACCCAACAAGATATCCATCGGCATATCAATTGGCGTATTGTCAAAGTGACTGTCTTCCAGCGTCAGGTGACGTTCTTCGGTGGCTTCACCCACGACGGCGTATGGCGCACGCTCGCGTTTACAGATCGCATCAAATACCGCCATGTTTTCTGGTGCAACCGCCATAACATAACGTTCTTGCGATTCGTTACACCAGATCTCTAACGGGCTCATACCGGGCTCATCGTTAGGTACATCGCGCAACTGGAACTTACCGCCACGTTCGCCGTCATCAACCAGCTCAGGCAGTGCATTAGAAATACCGCCCGCCCCTACATCGTGGATAAAGGCGATTGGGTTGTTTTCACCCATCTGCCAGCAACGGTCGATCACTTCCTGGCAACGACGTTCCATCTCTGGATTTTCACGCTGTACCGACGCGAAATCTAAATCTTCCGCAGACTGACCCGATGCCATGGATGAAGCGGCACCGCCGCCCAGACCAATGTTCATCGCTGGGCCGCCAAGGACGATTAATTTGGCACCTACCGGGATTTCTTTCTTCTGTACGTGTTCTGCCCGAATATTTCCCATGCCACCGGCAATCATGATCGGCTTGTGGTAACCACGGATTTCTTCACCGTTGTGCGAGATCACTTTTTCTTCGTAGGTACGGAAATAACCTAACAGGTTAGGACGACCGAATTCGTTGTTAAATGCAGCGCCACCTAGCGGCCCTTCGAGCATGATATCTAATGCGTTAACGATACGCCCCGGTTTACCGAAGTCGGTTTCCCATGGCTGTTCAAACCCAGGAACGCGCAGGTTAGAGACAGTAAAGCCCACCAGACCCGCTTTTGGCTTACCGCCGATACCGGTCGCGCCTTCATCACGAATTTCACCACCAGAGCCGGTAGAAGCGCCAGGCCAGGGAGAAATGGCGGTTGGGTGGTTATGGGTTTCTACTTTCATCAGGATATGTGCTGCTTCCTGATGGTAGTTATATTGACGAGACTCTGGATTGGGGAAGAACCGGCCGACGTCTGAGCCTTCCATGACTGCGGCATTATCTTTGTACGCAGACAGAACGTGCTCATGGTTCTTTTCGTAGGTGTTCTTGATCATTTTGAACAATGACTTTTCCTGAACGACACCGTCGATAGTCCAGTCAGCGTTAAAGATCTTATGGCGACAGTGCTCTGAGTTTGCCTGAGCAAACATCATCAGTTCGATGTCGTTAGGGTTGCGTCCTAATTTAGTAAAATTTTCGACTAAGTAGTCGATTTCATCTTCAGCCAGTGCCAGACCTAGCCGCCGGTTCGCCTCTTCCAGCGCTTTTCGGCCGCCAGCTAAAATATCAACGCTCTGAACTGGTGCCGGCTCAGCTTGGGTAAAGAGTGCAGTCACAGCATCTAAATCAGTGAAAACCACTTCCATCATCCGATCGTGGATCAGACCTTTGAGTTCGGTTAGCTGTACATCCGTCAGAGCAGCCGTTGTGTCTACATAGTAAGCCGTACCGCGCTCTAGGCGCTTAACGTTATTTAACCCACAGTTATGGGCGATATCAGTCGATTTAGAAGACCATGGAGAGATAGTTCCCGGACGAGGGGCAACCAACAGCATCGTGCCTGTCGGCTCATGCTCAGCAATCGTCGGACCGTAGGTTAGCAGGCTTGCCAGCTTGCTTTGTTCATCAGCATTCAGGGGAGCCAATACATCAGCAAAATGCATAAACTCAGCGTAAATGCCTGACACAGGCAGATCTAACTCGCGGCAACGCTCTAGTAGCTTATTAACGCGAAACTCAGACAGTGCGGGTGAACCACGCAAAATTTCCATGTGCGTACGTCTCTCGATTAGCAGTTGAATGAAGGTGATATTGGCCTAACACCCAGTTCAGCCACTGGGCTAATTACGTCAATGCCACCTTTTTCACCAAATTGACCCGATAAATCGAAGCGACGGAAGGTCAGCGGGCCCTAGTATAAAGGAATTTTTTTTGTGACGTAACTCTTGACGCAACCGTTTGCGTGTTTTTTTTCGATCCCGCCATCATATGAGGAAAAAGACACCATCTGGCCATTGTCGATGGCAAAATGAGTAATTCTTCCCGAGATCAGGGCAGAGTCACTTTGCTGAGTTGTCTAGCTTTGGTATAAAGAACCCCAAATTATAACAATGAGCATTTTTTGTTGAGCAATGATCTGTTAATCACGAAGATTCGATACCTCTTCATCATCTTCCTGACATTTGTGCTACTCAGCGGATGTAAGAGGCAGGAGAGCACGCAAAGCGATCTTAAACAGATCCGCGAAAGTGGTGTTCTTCGGATTGGTACGCTAAACAACCAGCTGTCATATTACATTGGCCCCGACGGCCCGACGGGGCTCGATTATGAACTCGCCCAGCGCTTTGCCAGCAAGTTAGGTGTCAAACTTGAAATGCAGCCAATGTTTGCCCTGTCTGGCCTGTTTCCCGCTTTACAACGTGGCGATGTCGATATCATTGCCGCAGGGTTGACGATCATCCCTGACCGTTTGGTCTCATTCCATGCGGCACCGGCTTATTATTATGCCAGCCAGGTCGTGGTGTATAAAAAAGGACAATGGCGACCTCGCACTCCGGCCGATCTTGCCCAAAACAAAGGTCGCTTAACCGTCGTCAAAGGCTCCAGCCATGAAAAACGCTTACTCGAACTGAAAGCGGTGTATCCTCAGCTGACCTGGGAATCTGTCGAGGAAATAGACAGCGATGAACTGCTACGGATGGTTGCCGCGGGCAAGCTCGATTTCACCCTTGCAGATTCAGTTGATGTTGCCCTGAACCAGCGTATTCACCCTGATATTGCGCTGGCGATGGAGCTGACCGAAGATGAAGCGATCAGCTGGTTCGTCAATAGCACAACCGATGACAGCCTTTATGCGCTGTTAATTGAATTCTTCGGCGAATTGCAGCAGAGCGGTGAATTGGCCCGGCTGGAAGAAAAGTACTTTGGTCACGTCGACACGTTTGATTATGTTGATACCCGTGCATTCTTACGAGCGCTCGAGAGCAAGTTACCTCGCTGGGAGTCTCTGTTTAAGAAGTATTCCAGTGAACTTGACTGGCGTCTGATCGCCGCGTTGTCTTATCAGGAGTCACACTGGAACCCACGCGCAGTTTCACCCACCGGTGTCAGGGGCATGATGATGCTGACGCTACCAACCGCAAAATCGGTTGGGGTCAAAAACCGGCTTGATCCTGAGCAAAGTATCCGTGGCGGTACCCATTACCTACGCAAGATGATCGGCCGTATTCCTGACAGTATCGAAGCTCACGAAAAAGTCTGGTTTGCCCTCGCATCCTATAACATTGGCTTCGGCCATCTGATGGACGCTCGCCGTTTAACCAGACAACAAGGCGGAAACCCTGATGCCTGGAGTGATGTTAAACAGCGCCTGCCATTGTTACGCCAGCAGAAGTACTACAAACAAACTCGCTACGGTTATGCCCGCGGGGATGAAGCCCTCAACTATGTTGAAAATATCCGCCGCTACTACCAGAGCATTATTGGTTACGAACAAGCGCATAACCGTGAGCCGCAGAGCGACGAGATTCAGATGATTGATGGCTTGCAAACTATCACCCCGATCTTACCGGACAAACAGTCCAGTGATCAGAATGTGCTCAGTAAGACAGAAACGATAAGCGAAGTCAGCCAGTAGCCTCATCGCTATAGGTTCACATACTCCCCAGCAGCCCTACGTCATGTAGGGCTGTTTATTTTTCGAGCGAAGCGTTATAGCAATCGGGATAAGTATCAAGGTGAGATCTGGATCATTCTTAATTTCATATAATTACGTCACAATCCGAGCAATATACAGCATCATCCGGTGCTTACTGTGAATCAGTGTTTGACTGGCACATCTTTTCAGAAGAGAAAATAATGAGATTCTCGAAACAACATTCGGCAATGAAGCGTTTAAGACAACGCCTTACATCGGCAGCAACCCGCCGTAAACGTCTAAGTATCAATACTCATCGTAAAACACTCTGGCGCCAGCGTACTTACATTGTTGCCGCTAACATTGCCAGCTAATACCGCGGGCTGATTTCAGATACGATTGGTTTCAGATGGGTAATAATAAAGCTCGGTCATTGTTTTTTACCGGTATTTCCGAGCTTTGTGATTGGCAGCCTTATCATCTTAAGATTTAGCTTGCGCTGCCTGTCTGGCTTTTTTCTCCGCTTTTTTTTCAGCCCGGCGACGCTTAAAAAATGCCTGCAGTTGCCCCCGGCATTCCTCGGCCAGTACACCTGACTGACAACCGACATGGTGATTGACCTGATCATAACTCAGCAGGTTCATCAGACTGCCTGCGGCACCGGTTTTCAGATCATGGGCACCAAATATCACTTTGCCTATCCGACTGTGGACCATCGCCCCCGCGCACATCGGACACGGCTCCAACGTTACGTACAGTGTGGCATCAATCAAACGGTAGTTCTGCACCACTTTTCCAGCCTGACGCAATGCCATGATTTCTGCATGTGCCGTCGCATCATGCTGACCAATCGAACGGTTCCAGCCTTCACCCACAACCTGACCGTTATACACGACCACTGCACCAACCGGCACTTCCCCTTCGGCTTCCGCCAGAGACGCCAACTCAATCGCACGGCGCATATACAGTTCATCTTGGTTTATGTCTGTGTTCTGATCTGTCACGGGCTTTCTCAAATACGGTCATTTATCTGCGCGGCCGATTATATACCCAAGCCACCTCAAGATGCGAGATTCTGCATTGTACGTGGTTGGGAATAAGCCACGTTAACGCCTATGCCAATTGTCCCGCCAGATAATCCACCAGCATCCGCACTTTAGGGGATAAATGGCGGTTGTTGGGATAGAGAGCCCATATCCCTTCTTTCGGCTCCTGATAATTATCCAGCACCGATATCAGGTTGCCGGCTTTAAGCTCCTCGTCAACATAGTAATCAGGTAGCTGTACCAACCCTATCCCTTTTAACGTCGCATCGAGTAAGCCATAGCCGCTATTACAGATCAGCGTTCCACCAACCCGCACGCTCTTTTCTTTCCCTGCTTCCTGAAAACGCCAGTAATCGTGATTGCCTACTAAACAGTTATGGTGGCGAAGCTCAGATAAAGAGTGAGGAACGCCATATTTTTCCAGATATTCAGGTGCGGCGCAGACAAACTGGGTCCGGTTGGCGAGACGTTTCGCCATCATGGTAGAGTTCGATAACTTGCCTAAACGGATCGCCAGATCGTAGCCCCCTTCAACCAGATCAACCTGCCGGTTGGTGAGATCGACTACGACCTCAACCTCAGGGTAACTCAGCATAAAGTTACTTATTAGCGGCATAATGTACTTTTCGCCATACGTCACGGGCGCTGTCAGCTTCACGATCCCTTGCGGAGTGTCACGCAGATTACTGATAGCCCTCTCCGCTTCTTCCAGTCCATCCATGATCTGACGGCAATGGCGGTAATACACCGTTCCTTCTTCGGTCAATGACACCTTACGGGTCGTGCGGTAAAACAGTTTTGTACTCAGCCTGTTTTCCAGCGCACTAATTTGCCGACTGACTTGTGCGGTGGAAATGCCCAGCCGCTTCGATGCCGCCGTAAAGCTACCGGTCTCCGCCACGGCCACAAACTCGGTTACCCCTTCCCATAAAAACATTGCACGACCTGCCTGCTGACTCATCCAGCCCTGATTATTACACACTGGTAAAAGTAATTTGCATTTCAAGCTAATTATCATCCATCAGGAAACAAATACAATAGCTTCCATTGAAACAAACCACGCAGCACCACAAAGTTATTCGTTGTTACCAAAATTCTCTCCTACTGTGTATGGGTAGGAACAACAATCAAAGGCTCAGAGCCTGAACAGAGAGAACGAAAATGTCTGATCAATTTATTAAATCCAAAGCCGCAATCGCTTGGGGTCCGAATCAACCCCTCTCGGTTGAAGAAGTCGATGTGATGCTACCTAAAGCCGGTGAAGTCTTAGTGCGTATCGTCGCGACGGGTGTTTGCCATACTGATGCCTTTACACTTTCCGGCGACGATCCTGAAGGGATCTTCCCGGCAATCTTAGGCCACGAAGGTGGCGGTATTGTTGAGCAAGTCGGCGAAGGCGTCACAAGCGTACAAGTTGGCGACCACGTTATTCCCCTTTATACGCCAGAATGTGGTGAATGTAAGTTCTGTAAATCAGGCAAAACCAACCTGTGTCAGAAAATTCGCGAAACTCAGGGTAAAGGCCTGATGCCAGACGGCACGACCCGCTTCTATAAAGATGGCCAGCCTATCTTCCATTACATGGGGTGTTCGACATTCTCTGAGTACACGGTACTGCCTGAAATTTCACTGGCAAAAGTCAGTAAAGATGCGCCACTGGAAGAAGTCTGCCTGCTAGGCTGCGGAGTCACCACCGGCATGGGTGCCGTTCTGAAAACTGCCAAAGTTCAAAAAGGCGATACTGTTGCTATCTTTGGTTTAGGCGGTATCGGCCTGTCTGCCATCATTGGTGCAACCATGGCTGGCGCCAGCCGGATCATCGGGATCGATATCAATGAAAGCAAGTACGAACTGGCGAAAAAACTGGGCGCAACGGATTGTATCAACCCGAAAGATTTTGATAAGCCCATTCAGGAAGTGATCGTTGAGATGACTGACGGCGGCGTAGACTTCTCGTTCGAGTGTATCGGTAATGTTGATGTCATGCGCTCGGCGCTTGAGTGCTGCCATAAAGGCTGGGGCGAATCGGTCATCATTGGTGTTGCTGGCGCTGGTCAGGAGATTTCAACCCGCCCATTCCAGCTAGTGACAGGGCGCGTATGGCGTGGTTCTGCTTTCGGTGGCGTAAAAGGCCGCTCTGAACTGCCAGAAATCGTTGAGCGTTACATGGCGGGTGAGTTTAAGCTGGATGATTTCATCACCCATACCATGGGCCTTGAGGCGATTAATGATGCGTTTGATCTGATGCACGAAGGTAAGAGCATCCGTTCAGTGATCCACTACGACAAATAATCGTAACCACGACAAGTTAGCGCTGCTCATGCAGCGCTAACTGTTTGCATCGTTGTTAACCTTTGATAGCCATTAAGAGTCCCTCATGACCCTAGACAATATCAGCGCCAGCAAATGTTTTGGTGGCTGGAACAAGCAATACACCCATCGTTCTGCAGTATTAAATTGTGAAATGCGCTTTGCCATTTTCCTGCCGCCACAGATCAGCAAAGGGCAGAAAGTCCCCGTTCTTTACTGGCTGTCAGGGCTGACCTGCACCGATGAAAACTTTATGCACAAAGCCGGCGCACAGCGTATTGCCGCAGATCTTGGGATTGCCATCGTCGCACCAGATACCAGCCCGCGCGGCGAAGGGGTCGCCGATGATCCCGATGCTGGTTATGACTTTGGTTTAGGGGCCGGCTTCTACGTCAATGCAACTCAGGCGCCCTGGAACCGCCACTACCAGATGTATGATTACGTGGTCAACGAGCTGCCGGATCTGATTGAAGCGCACTTTCCGGTCACGCAGCAACGGGCGATCAGCGGTCACTCGATGGGCGGCCATGGGGCACTGACTATCGCCTTGCGTAACCCGCAGCGTTACAGCTCGGTATCTGCATTCAGCCCTATCTCGAATCCGATTAACTGCCCCTGGGGACAAAAAGCATTTACCGGTTACTTAGGCCAAGACAGTGAAAGCTGGAAACAATATGACGCATCAGAATTAATGAAGCAGGCTGAAACCAAGCTACCGGCTTTGATTGATCAGGGTGATCAGGACGGTTTCCTGGCAGAGCAGCTCAAACCTGAAGCGTTAATCGCAGCAGCGCAAGCCAGCCAATATCCGTTAGAACTGCGCATGCAGGAAGGTTATGATCACAGCTATTTTTTCATGGCGAGCTTTATCGAAGATCACCTGCGTTTTCATGCCAGCCACTTCGCGGCATAATTCAACGCCTGCTAAAAAGCCCGGCACCTTGCCGGGCTTTAATAGTTTCCACTGAAAATATCTCAGTAAAAATCACATGCTATAGGTGTACGGAGCCTGAATACCCAGCGGAATACCGAGTGCCCAGTAGGCCAGCAGGAAGAGGGTCCAGCCAATCAGCATCGCGATAGAGTAAGGCATCATCATTGATGCAAGAGAACCAATACCGGAGCTCTTCACGTAGCGCTGCATATAAACAACAACCAATGGGAAGAAGACCATCATCGGCGAGATGATGTTCGATACCGAGTCACCGACACGGTAAGCAGCCTGTGTCAGTTCAGGAGAAATACCGACCGCCATTAGCATCGGCACCAGGATTGGACCAATCAGTGCCCACTTCGCCGATGCAGAACCCACCAACAGGTTTATCAACGCAGTAAGCAGAATCATACCCACAATTGTCACCTGACCAGGCAGGTTCATCGCGTGAAGCATCTCGGCACCAGAAAGTGCAAGTAGCGTACCCAGGTTAGACTGGCTAAAAGCAACCAGGAACTGGGCAATGAAGAATGCCATCACCATGAAACTGCCCATGCTGCTCATTGTCGCTGACATTGACTTAATGACATCGTCGCTCGACTTGAACGTACCAGCTACTTTGCCGTAAACCACCCCGGGGATCACAAACAGAATGAAGATCAACGGCACGATAGACTGCATCAGTGGTGCTTTAAAGGCGGTAATTTCACCTGCCGGCGAGCGCAGTGGCGAGGTTTCAGGGAAGACAGCGGCAATCAGTACTACAATACCTGCAACCATTGCCCAGCCAGCACGCGAGAAGGCTTTGCTTTCGGTTTCAGTGAAAGAGCCCATATCCGGCGCTTCTTCCGCATCGTCATCAACCGCGGTATTCGCTAGACGTGGTTCAATGATTTTCTCTGTCACATACCAGCCAATAGCCACAACTAAAACTGAAGATAACCCGGTAAATAGCAAATTAGATAGCGGGTTAACAATATAGGCAGGATCGAGAATTTGCGCCGCAGACTGGGTAAAGCCAGCAAGAAGAGGATCGATCCCGGAAGGAATAAAGTTTGCAGAAAAACCACCGGAAACACCCGCGAATGCCGCAGCGATACCCACAAGAGGGTGACGGCCTGCCGCATGGAAGATGATACCACCGAGCGGGATAACCAAGACATAACCCGCATCCGCCGCAGTGTGCGATACAATCGCCACTAGGATCAGCATCGGTGTTAGCAGTTTCGCCGGGGTGAAGTTAAGCATTTTCTTCAGGCCGGTATTGATAAAGCCAGACGCTTCTGCCACACCAACACCTAGCATCGCCACCAAAACAATCCCCAGAGGGGCAAAACCGGTGAAATTCTTCACCATATTTGCCAAGAAACTGGCAAATGACTCACCCGTTAGCAGATTTTTCACTTCAACAGCCTGTCCGGTTACAGGGTGAACAAAACCAAAGTCAAATTGAGATAATATTGCGGACAGCACCCAGACAATGATTAGTCCCCAGAAGAACAGCAACGCAGGATCCGGAATTTTGTTTCCTGTTCGCTCAATTACGTTTAAAAATTTATTCATCGCACTGGAAGGTACATCCGGTGCTTTTTGTACGGCTTCGTTACTCATGGGAGCTCCATGCTCTTGATGATGTTGTTAATTTGCGGCGGTGTATTTACCTGTCGGGGTCGGCAGGTATTTTGATCTTATCGCCAGTCAATCTGATACTTTCTTGATATGAAAAAGCCACCATATATTGTAATAAAAACAACCACAAAACAAGCATGTTAAACCAATTAATCTTACAGGCTTGCTAGGTTGTATTGTAAATAAATATTAATTAAAAACATAACCCTAACAACCACAAAACAATAACACCTCACTGCTACAACAATAGGTGCTGCAAAAAAATTGCTAAATGGCTCAATTATTAATGGCATTAGTATGATTTGCTTAAACGGAATTCCCGGAGCACGCACTTATCGTGTGGCAGAAACCAAAAAAGACACCCGCAGGTGTCTTTTGAATTCATGCTTGCCGAATTGGCTCAACCAGCACGATGTATTTTACTTTCGTCGCAAGTTCATGCCAAACGCGACATCAACCCGCAAAGAAAAATTATTCCCACTCGATCGTTGCAGGCGGTTTACCCGAAATATCGTAAACCACACGCGAGATCCCATCGACTTCATTGATGATACGGTTCGAAACCTTACCTAAGAAGTCATATGGCAGGTGTGCCCAATGCGCGGTCATAAAGTCGATAGTCTCAACCGCACGCAGAGAGACAACCCAGTCGTATTTACGACCGTCACCCATCACACCAACAGAGCGAACAGGCAGGAATACGGTGAATGCCTGAGACACCTTGTTATAAAGATCGGCGTTGTGCAGCTCTTCAATGAAGATAGCATCCGCACGACGTAGCAAGTCACAATACTCTTTCTTCACCTCGCCAAGTACACGCACGCCCAGACCTGGCCCCGGGAATGGGTGACGATAAAGCATGTTGTAAGGCAGGCCTAACTCTAACCCAATCTTGCGCACTTCATCTTTGAACAGCTCTTTAAGCGGTTCGACCAGCCCCATCGCCATATCGTCAGGCAGACCGCCCACATTGTGGTGCGATTTGATAACGTGTGCTTTGCCTGTTTTCGATGCCGCTGATTCAATCACATCCGGGTAAATGGTTCCCTGAGCCAACCATTTAGCATTTTTCAGTTTCTTTGATTCTTCATCGAATACATCGATAAACACATGACCAATGATCTTACGTTTTGCTTCAGGATCGTTCTCGCCAGCCAATGCATCTAAGAAACGGTCTTCGGCTTTAACATGTATAATATTCAGACCGAAGTGGTCACCAAACATGTCCATAACCTGCTCACCTTCGTTTAAGCGAAGCAAGCCGTTATCAACAAATACACAGGTTAGCTTGTCACCGATAGCACGGTGAATAAGCATCGCGACGACGGATGAGTCAACACCACCAGACAAGCCGAGAATAACTTCATCATCACCTACCTGCTCTTTGATATCCTCAATAGCATTTTCGATGATATTGGCTGATGTCCAAAGCTTCTCACAGCCACAGATATTAAGAACGAAGTTCTCGATAATACGCATGCCCTGACGGGTATGGGTAACTTCCGGGTGGAATTGCACACCGTAGAAATGCTTATCTTCGTTGGCAATTGCCGCAAACGGGCAAGTATCAGTTTGCGCAACCTTAACAAAACCAGACGGGATTTCGACCACTTTATCACCGTGGCTCATCCACACATCCAGCAAGCCATTTCCATCTTCGGCTACTGCATCTTCGATATTTTTCAGGAATGATGTTGGTTCAATGATTTCGACTTGCGCGTAACCAAATTCACGCATTGAAGAGCCAGCAACTTTACCGCCAAGCTGCTCAGCCATGGTTTGCATCCCGTAACACACACCAAATACAGGTACACCCGCTTCAAACACATACTGTGGTGCGCGAGGTGATTCATCTCCGGTTACGCTCTCTGGCCCACCAGAAAGGATGATACCGTTCGGGTTGAAATCACGAATATCGGCTTCATCAACGTCCCAGCTCCAAAGCTCACAATAAACACCAATTTCACGGATACGGCGCGCGATCAGCTGAGTATATTGAGAACCAAAGTCCAGAATAAGGATACGTTGGTCATGAATATTTGTAGATGTAGTCATTATCGAGAAGTCTCAAAAATAAATAAAAATAGTGGGGGCAATAAACGCCCCCGATCTTATACAAGTTTCCCGCTCAGGCAAACGTTTTCGTTACGATCGAATGATCTGTAAACAATTAACGCATACGGTAGTTGGGTGCTTCTTTCGTAATGGTCACATCGTGGACATGCGACTCTTTGATACCAGCACCAGAGATACGAACAAACTCAGTTTTAGTACGCATGTCCTCAATCGTCGCAGAACCGGTCAGACCCATGCTTGAACGAAGGCCGCCCATCTGCTGATGAATGATTTCTTTGACATGGCCTTTGTAATCAACACGACCTTCAATACCTTCCGGTACCAGCTTGTCTGCGGCGTTATCAGACTGGAAGTAACGATCAGAAGAGCCTTGAGACATCGCACCGAGAGAACCCATACCGCGGTAAGATTTATAAGAACGGCCTTGATACAGTTCAACTTCGCCCGGGGCTTCTTCAGTACCCGCAAACATTGAACCGACCATTACGCATGATGCGCCCGCAGCAATCGCCTTACACAGATCGCCAGAGTAGCGGATACCACCATCGGCGATAACAGGAATACCAAAGTCTGATGCTGCTTCGACAGCTTCAGAAATAGCCGTTAGCTGAGGAACCCCCACACCGGTAACAATACGTGTGGTACAGATAGAGCCAGGGCCAATACCCACCTTAACCGCATCAACACCGGCATCGATGAGTCCGCGCGCACCGGAAGCAGTCGCTACATTACCACCGATGATTTGTAGTTCAGGGAACGCTGCACGGGTTTCACGAATGCGTTGCAGAACGCCTTCCGAGTGACCGTGAGAAGAGTCGATAAGCAGCACATCAACCCCCGCTTCGACCAATGCCTTAACGCGTTCTTCGTTCCCCGCGCCAGCACCTACCGCAGCACCAACACGCAGGCGACCTAGCTCATCTTTACATGCGTTAGGCTTACGTTCCGCTTTCTGGAAGTCTTTCGCGGTGATCATGCCTTTAAGCTGGAAGCTATCATTCACCAATAGCACTTTCTCTACACGGTGCTCTTGCATGATGGCTTCAACTTCTTCACGCGAAGCACCTTCTTTCGCTGCCGCCAACTTATCTTTTGGCGTCATCACTTGTTCAACCAGCATCGAAAGATCGGTAACAAAACGTACATCACGGCCAGTAATGATACCAACCAGCTCGTTGTTGTCAGATACAACCGGGTAACCAGCAAAACCATTAATTTCAGTCAGTTCTTTCACGTCAGCAATCGTAGCCGTTGGTTGAACCGTCACAGGTTCAGACACCACGCCAGCCTCGAACTTTTTAACCATGCGAACCTGAGCCGCTTGCTGTTCGATAGACATGTTTTTGTGAATGAAACCGATACCACCTTCCTGAGCTAACGCTATCGCGAAACGTCCCTCGGTCACTGTGTCCATTGCAGCAGAAACCATAGGAATGTTGAGCGTAATTTTCTTCGTTAGTTGGGTGCGCAGATCGGCAGTGTTAGGGAGAACCGTAGAGTGTGCTGGAACCAGCAGAACATCATCAAAAGTTAGAGCTTCTTGTTTGATACGTAACATTGCAATATCTCACACCGAGTTAGGGTTTATAGAAGGATAAAATATTGCGAACGAATTATACGTAGGGTGCAATCGTTTGGCTACAAAAAAATAATATTTTTTTATTGACACTTTTTACTTGATACGTAATATATGTCGGTTAAGTTTCCGGTGCTGCGGTCAGCCGTGTACGCCCATGATCTGTCTATAGATCTGCCTGTACACTTTTCATTCTCTTCCAGCACTTCAGTTTGCCTTTCGACAACAGGTGTCTCACCTCGTGACTATGTTCGCCCAACAGACCCAATCAAACGATCGTATCTATACCGTTTCCAGCCTGAATGCCGAAGTCCGATTATTACTCGAAAATGAAATGGGTATCGTCTGGCTGGTTGGTGAACTGTCAAACCTGTCGATACCGGTTTCCGGCCACTGGTACTTCACCCTGAAAGATTCCCGCGCTCAGGTAAAATGTGCCATGTTCCGCGGTAACAACCGCCGGGTAACCTTCAAGCCAGCCAATGGCAGCCAGGTACTGGTTAAGGCGCGTTTGTCACTGTATGAACCGCGCGGTGATTACCAGCTGATTATCGAAAGCATGCAGCCGGAAGGAGATGGTCGCTTACAGCAGCAATTTGAACAGCTAAAGATGGCCCTTGCCGCTGAAGGATTATTTGCCCAGTCACTGAAAAAAGCACTGCCGGAGCAGCCCAAGCGAGTGGGAATTGTGACCTCGAAAACGGGCGCGGCACTGCATGATATTTTGAACGTTTTACAACGCCGCGACCCAAGCCTGCCGATTGTTATTTACCCGACGATGGTACAGGGAGAAGGCGCTGCTATCTCGATAGCACAAGCCATCGGGCGTGCCAATACCCGCCAGGAATGTGATGTCTTGATTGTTGGGCGAGGCGGTGGCTCGCTGGAAGATTTGTGGGCCTTTAACGAAGAAATTGTGGCCAGGACTATCGCCGCCAGCCAGATCCCCATTGTCAGTGCGGTCGGCCACGAAGTCGATGTATCTATTGCTGATTTTGTTGCCGATGTCCGCGCGCCGACACCCTCTGCGGCGGCAGAACTGGTCAGTCGCGACATGACTCATCAGACGCAGAAGATCAACCAGAAAAGACAACAGTTACACCATGCCTTCCGTCACTATATAACGGGACACTCTGCCCGTCTGGTGCAGCTACAGCACCGTTTGGAACGCCAGCATCCGCAATTGCGATTAAACCAGCAACAGCAGCATCTGGATGATATTTCCAGCCGCCTAGAGCGCGCAATCAATAAGCTTACCGCCGGGCATCAGCAGCATTTAGATCGAATCGAATACAAACTGGCTTTACATTCGCCGGCACAAACAATTAAACACAATTCGACCCGACTGAAACAGACCGAACACCGTCTGCTCGATGCCATGGATCGCCGCCTGCTCAATGCCAGCCACAAGCTGGCCATGGCCGCTGAAAAGCTGGAAACCGTCAGCCCGCTGGCAACCCTTGGCCGCGGTTATTCCATAACCCGGGACACCAAGAATAATGTGATCCGTCGAGCTGATCAGGTTAAGCCCGGGGATGAGTTACGCACGAAAGTCGCAGAAGGCGAAATCCGTTCTGTGGTCACGGAATAACCGCAAAATACCCCGTATTCCCGCGCCAAAAACAGCGGTGCAAACGGTATTTTTTCTTTCTGAAGGCATGATAAGCGTAGATAGACTACGCTTTTTCAAACCGGATTTTAACCCGGGACTTAGATTTTAACTCATTGCAACTATTGCAGAAATAACTCGCTGAACCACATGCCTGAAGCTTTTCCATTTCATCATTGCAGTCGGGGCAAAAAGCCCTTTTCTTCACAGCATGCTGACACGAATCGCAATAATAACCATCGTTCTTCCAGCTCAGTTCTCTTTGACAGCTGGGACATAGATTACCGCTCATAACACCCTCTTTCTTTAAAATGATCTTTCCATACCTCAGGGGATCATATACCCAAACCACCTAAAAGAGCAGAGTTCAGCAAGAATTGAGCTTGTCCGGTCTATTATCAAGCGCAAACAAAATCCGGGTAACACTTCCGCCGCTTGATCCTACTTAGATACATCCACTTTAATGATCATGATCACGCAAACAGAAAGAAATGAAACCGGTTTCTGTAACCGGTTTCATTTTTCCGTTACTGTCGGTTCACTCCTTTCAACCACCTAAAGGTAAACGTGCCATGCCGAGCAGTAAAATCGTTTCAGGCTTTCCGGATAACTTCTTATGGGGAGCGGCTTCTGCAGCCTATCAAGTCGAAGGGGCTTACAATGTTGACGGTAAAGGCCCGTCAATCTGGGATAGTTTCTCGCACCAGCCAGGTACCACACATGAAGGAACTAATGGTGATGTCGCCGCCGATCATTACCACCGCTTCAAAGAAGATGTCGCTTTGATGGCAGAGATGGGGATGCAGAGCTACCGTTTTTCTATTAGCTGGCCACGTTTATTTCCTAAAGGTCGCGGCAAGGTTAACGCGGCAGGTGTAAAGTTTTACAGTGATTTGATTGATGAGTTGCTCACGCATGGCATTAAGCCCATGATTACATTGTATCATTGGGATTTGCCGCAAGCCTTACAGGATATCGGCGGCTGGGAATCTCGTGAAACCGTCGATGCCTTTGAGCAATACGCCCGCCTGTGCTATCAGGCATTTGGTGACCGTGTCGAGTTATGGTCAACCTTCAATGAAACGTTAATCTTTATCGGTATGGGTTACTTTACCGGCGCCCACCCTCCGGGTTTACATGATCCCAAGCGTGGCATCCAAGCCTGTCACCATGTATTCATTGCGCATGCCAGAGCCGTCAAGGCATTCCGCGAATACAAAAACACAGGACAAATACCGGTAAATGGGCAGATCGGCTTTGTCAACGTCATGCAACCCCACGACCCGATCACGAATAGCCCTGAAGATGTTGCGGCTTGCCATGTGGCAGACGATCTTCTCACCCATTGGTTATATGATCCGGTATTAAAAGGCGAATACCCCGCCCATATTCTCAACATCGCGCAACTGACCTGGGGCGTGCCGGAGTTTGCACCAGAAGATGAAGCGTTGCTCAAAGACAACATCTGTGACTTTATCGGCGTGAATTACTACAAACGCGAATGGGTTGCGGCGAATCCTGATGTTGATAACACCAAAATCAATACCACCGGCAACAAAGGTTCCGGGCAAGAATTTGGTATTAAAGGCCTGTTCAAATTTGTTCATAATCCCAAGTCGACCTATACCGATTGGGATTGGGAAATCTACCCTGAAGGACTGTGCGTTGGCATGATGCGCTTGAAAGAGCGTTATGGTGACATTCCGTTCTACATTACGGAAAACGGCCTTGGGGCTAAAGATCCGATCATTGACGGCGAGGTTATTGATCAGCCACGCATTGATTATCTTTCCAGCCATATTGATGCGGCTGAATCGGCCATCAAACAAGGTATCGATGTACGCGGTTACTACCCGTGGTCTTTTATTGATTTACTCAGCTGGTTAAATGGCTACCAGAAACAATACGGTTTTGTGTATGTCGATCGTGAGAATGATTTGCAGCGCAAGCGTAAGAAGTCCTTCTTCTGGTACAAAGACGTCATTGCCTCCAATGGCAGCAAACGTTAATTCACTTTGTTGATTTATATAATTGCCCGACGACGTTCGGGCTTTTTATTCGTCTCACAACACGCGGAATGAAAATCGATGGCAACCATCAACGATGTATGTACGTTAGCAGGGGTCTCGAAAGCCACTGTCTCACGGGTACTAAACAATACCGGCCAAGTAAAGAAAGCCACTGCCGAGGCCGTGTATCAGGCGATGAAATCCCTCAACTATAAACCCAATAGCCTTGCCCGTGCTTTAGCAACCAACAGTACCAATACCCTCGGTTTGGTGGTTTCTGCCTTTGAGGGGGCATACTTCAGCAGCCTGATGGAAAGAGCATCAGAAACAGCAGCTGAGGCAGGAAAGCAGCTGCTGATCATGGATGGCGGCCACAGCAGCAAAACCGAACAACAGGCCATTGAGAGCCTGGTTGAGCGTAAGGTCGACGGCATTATTCTTTATACCCGCAAGATGCCAGAAGATGCGCTAAAACAGCTGCTGATAAACTTACCGATCCCTTTGATTGTTATTAACCAACAGGTTGAAGGTTTCGAGGAACGCTGTATCAGCTTTAATCAATACCAGGCCGCACAGCAAGCCACTGAATTTCTGCTCAGCAAAGGCCATAAGGAAATCGCCTGCATTACAGGGCCGGATTCGTCAGTCAATTCCAGCCTTCGCCTGCAGGGCTTCAAAGACACGTTAGCCGCCCACAAACTCCAGTCCTGCGGTATCTATCGCGGTGATTACTTCAGGCAGAGTGGTTACCGTGCTTGTAATGACCTGCTAGCAAGCAAACAGTCTTTTAGCGCCATTTTTAGCGCAAACGACGATATGGCCATGGGGGCGATTCGTGCACTGCACGAAGCAGGATTGCGAGTACCGCACGATATTTCAGTCTTCGGTTTTGATAATGACCCGGCAGGCGAATTTACGATACCGAGCCTGTCTACCGTTATGGTGCCGATCGAGGAAATGGCACGCTCTGCTATCGCACAGGCCTTACGACTTATCAACGGACAAGAGATCAGCACTATTGCGCTTTTTTCGGGCAACTTGATCGTGCGTGAATCAGTTGATCATTTGTAAAAACTACCGCGTTCAGCGATCTGGTTCCAAAAGAACATTTATCAATACACATCCCGAAAGCATAAGTTACATGTGCTGTATATGGATTTTAAGCGATATATTACACTACTGAATGGCATTTTAATCAATGGATCCAGCAGTAGCCAAATATCATGATGTTTAAAGGCAACCTCTCATAACCCCAGTAATAATAGGCTTCCTGCCTGAACTCCCAGGATCAATGAAATCATTGGCAGCATGGCAATAGTGGCCGTTTAACGCTGTTCCAGCGACTCGAGGATGGCCCCGGATCCCAGCCTTTGATCAAAAAAATCGCCGGAAGGCGATCTTTCTTTCTAGTATAACGTGCTGTGTCATACCAACCGGTATGATGAATTTATGCTTTTGTATGGGTGATCATGACAAGCTCCTGCTCACTGGTCAGTTGAAGCTCAACAAATAGCGCACGGTACTCGGCAAGAGACTGTATATGGGTGCCACCACATGGGATCTCGATAACCTCCCCCTCTTTCAAATCACATTGCCAGAAACGGGAATCGGTTAGCGCCGGCCCCTCGCGGCGCATAATCACGGCCGCACCATTCTGACGCCAGGCCTCTAGCTGCTGGTTTATTCGCTCGCTGATATTGTTCAGGTTTTCCAGCATATCGGCCGTATTCAAACCTCGTTTACGTAACGTTTTACCCAAGCGGTAGGTATCGGTACTGCAATCTTCACTAACGATGCTTTGCTGCTGAGCATAACCATGGAAGTCATAATGCCCGAGTTCATCTTTGCGCGATGCATCTTTACGCCAATAATCACTATGCAGTACTTTATTTAACGCCAGAGATGAGAGATGACCCGCACTGTGGCCACGGCTTAATGCTTGCTGATGGGGTTTATCAACACTCAATACCACACGCTCACCCGCCTGGCACTGAACATTCTCTGCAAGATGATGAACGACGACAAATGCCCAGCCAGCTTCATCGCGCTTTACCGGGATATCACTGCCGACATAAAGCATATTGGTTGCTAAATCGACAGCACCGGTAAAACAGCCTGCAACCGAAAAACTGACCTCGCCAACAGCAATCGTCCCCTTATCTGCAGGGTGATCGGGCCATATATGGCTCACCGGATGAAAAGGTGTCTGGTTGGTCACAATCCAGGTTCCTCCTTGCCTTGCTGAAACACATAATTGAACCTCCGCTTCTGATTGCCACTGCGGAACGCTAAACAACACATGAGTAGGGGTAACAACAGACATCTTCTTTCCTTCACATTAAGTCATGAACGACTATTTTAATACCAGCCAGGATCATACCAAACTGATCCACGGCAAATCAGAATACAAACCAAAATATTTGCCTCACCACAGCTAAAAAAATACCCAGCATACAGGCTGGGTATTTTTCTATGACTCTTAGCTGGCAATATTACTTGCGACGATCTTTAATCGCACCAGTAAGTCGCTTACGTTTACGCTCTTGAGAAACGGTTAACTTCTGCTTAGAGGTTTCAAACGGGTTGTCACTGCTCTGGAACTGAATACGGATCGGTGTACCCATCATCTCCAGTGAGCGACGGTAGTAGTTCATCAGGTAACGCTTGTATGAACCCGGCAACTCATTCACCTGATTACCGTGAATAACGATAATTGGCGGATTATAGCCACCTGCGTGGGCATACTTAAGTTTCACACGGCGACCGCGAACCAATGGCGGCTGGTGATCATCCTGTGCCATCTGCATGATACGTGTCAGCAATGAAGTACTGATCCGCTTCGTTGCCGATTGGTATGCTTCCTGTACGGATTCGTACAAGTGACCCACACCCGTACCGTGCAGCGCAGAAATAAAGTGAATACGGGCAAAATCGACAAAACCCAAACGACGGTCAAGTTCAGACTTAACACGCTCTTTTACTTCATTATCAAGGCCGTCCCACTTATTTACCGCAAGCACCAGAGAGCGCCCTGCATTAAGAACAAAGCCCAGTAAGCTTAGATCCTGATCGGAGATGTTTTCACGTGCATCAATGACCAGCAGTACCACGTTGGCATCTTCTACGGCTTTGAGCGTCTGAATAACAGAAAACTTCTCAACAGCCTGATTCATATTTTTACGACGACGGACACCCGCTGTATCAATCAGGACATATTCCTGACCATCACGTTCCATCGGGATATAGATAGAATCACGAGTTGTACCGGGCATGTCATACACAACAACACGCTCTTCGCCCAGAATACGGTTCGTAAGTGTCGACTTACCGACATTTGGACGACCAATAATCGCCAGCTTGATCGGCTGTTCCTGCAGGCGTTTGTATGCCGCTTCTGCATCTTCTTCAGTCAGGTTCGCATTTTCAATGTCTTCAACCGAAGTCAGATCAACCAGACCTTCTTCAGCTTCATCTGCCTGCATTTTTTCAGCAAACGGTGCCAGTGCACGTTCCATCAGAGCCGTTACACCACGGTTCTGAGCCGCTGCGATTTGATACATCGCATCAACACCTAGCTTCCAGAAATCAGCACAAGCGCTGTCAGCATCAATGCCATCGATCTTGTTCACAACAAGGAACGTCGGCTTTTCACGACTGCGAAGGTGTTTGGCGATAGCTTCATCCGATACCGTTAAGCCCGCACGACCATCAACCAAAAATAACACCACGTCAGCTTCTTCAATCGCCATTAGCGATTGCTCAGCCATTTTGGTTTCTACACCTTCTTCCGTACCGTCAATACCGCCGGTGTCGATAACAATAAATTCATGCTCTTCGAGCTCAGCTTTACCGTATTTACGATCCCTTGTTAGGCCAGGAAAGTCCGCTACCAGCGCATCCCTTGTGCGGGTAAGACGGTTGAATAACGTCGATTTACCCACATTCGGGCGCCCGACAAGGGCAACAACAGGAATCATAACTACCTCTTACTTATAATATTTTTACTGATACTAAGTCCATTCATTGTTGTCTTCGGCAGAATCACTATTCGGCCATCAACCGACAATAATTTAGGGAACGGATATAACAATAACGGCCCCTGACTGTATAAACAGCAGGAGCCGAGATTCAATCTTAACACGTAAAGACTATGGCGTTTGCATTTTATTTATGCTGCCGTCACGCGTCACGACCAGGTAACCATCACTCAGTTTCACAGGCGGAATGGCAATACCGCTACCATCCGTTTTCTGCTGAGCAACAAACTCACCGCTGTAAGGGTCTAACCAGTGCAGATAACCTTCGCTGTCACCCAGCACGACATAGCCAGAAATCGAAGTCGGCGCACTCAGTAAACGGTATTCCAGTTCTTTGTTCTGCCAAAGTTCGGTACCACTACGAATATCAACCGCAACAATATGATCTTTATCTGTCACTAAGTATAACTGGTTACCATCAATCACAAAATCTTTTGCCGACGAGTAACTACGCTTCCAGGCAATCTTGCCCGTTCTTAGCTCAATCGACACCAGCGCACCGTTATAGCCCACCGCATACAGACGTTCGCCCGCAATCACGGGAGTGGCATCGACGTCAATCAGACGATCGATTTCAGTCGCGCCTTTCGGTGAACCAATCGGTTGCTGCCATAGCAACTGACCGGTATTGATAAGGGCACCAGCCAGACGGCCGTTCGCTTGTCCCCAGAAAATACCGCCAGAGATAGCAACCGGAGAACTGTCACCACGTAATGTCAGGGTTGGAACTTCATTACTGAGCTGCCATTTCTGTTCACCAGTATCAGCATCCAGGGCCTGAAGTACGCCACGGCTGGTATTGACAACAACCATCCCCTCGTCAACAAGAGGTGCGGCAAGCACTTCGCCTTCGACGTTGGTACGCCAGATTTCTTCGCCAGTCTCTTCATCTAAGGCAATAACCTCAGCGTTTTCGGTGCCAATGAACAATTTGCCATAGGACAACACAATACCACCCGACAGTTTTGCGGTGACATCGGTTTCGAGATCCTGTTGCCAAAGCACCTTACCGGTTTCCGGGTCGAGTGCTTTTACGATACCGTTTCGGTCGGCGGCAAAAATTTTGCCATAGCCTTCAGCCGGAGACAGATTAGAAAAGTAACCTGAGACTCCGTCACCGACGGTTTGGCTCCAGATTTTAGTCGGCGAGAAAGCACTCTCGACAACCGGTAATGGCGCCATTTGAATCGAATCTTCCTCGCTGGCACAACCGACGAGAACACCAAGAGTCAGCGCAACGGATAATGCTTGCTTGAACACCTTTTGCATATTTACCCGCCTTTACTGCGCTAGATCATCAAGCTTCATTTGCAATGCTGGCGAGGCGCCTAACTGCTGTGCACTCACGTAAGCTTCACGGGCAGCAATGGCATCACCTTTTTGCAGAAAAATATCACCTCGCAGCTCAGAGACTTTCGCCTGCCAGCTTGCAATCGTGACTTTGTCGAGTTCAGCCAACGCCTCATCGAATTTCTGCTGTTCGGCTAAAATACGTGCTAAACGAGTTGTTGCTAAAGGTAAGATTGCTTCATCCTTGGTCTGGCCAACAACCCAAGTAAGTTGCTCTGCCGCACCATCCAGATCGCCTTGCTTCACTTGCGCTTTAGCCAGCTGAAGTGCAGCAAGTACTGAGTACTGGCTACTCTCATTGGCCGCAATAAATGCTTTTACTTCAGCAATCGCATTTTCACTGCCACTGTCTAACGAATTCATGGCTTGCGTATAGGTTTCAGAAGCCTGCTCTTTCGCTGACTGAATCTCACCTTGATAGTAACGCCAGCCGTACAGACCACCCAAACCAATCACAGCACCCAGAACAACGGCTTTGCCGTTCTCTTTCCACCACGACTTAATCGCTTCAACCTGCTGTTCTTCGGTCTCGTAGACTTCCACTTGCTGTCCTCTCTTAAATCAATTCTGTGAGCTGCACTGCGACGTCATCCTGAGCCATGGTTTTTTGCTCACCACCACGCAGATCTTTTACTACCACAGTGTTATCGGCGATTTCGTTTTCACCAAGCACTAAGGCAATGGCCGCACCAACGTTATCAGCGCGTTTAAACTGTTTCTTGAAGTTACCACCACCGAAGTGGCTCATTACCCGCAGGCCCGGTACTTCTTCGCGTAGCTTCTCAGCCAGCTTCATACCTGCCATCATGGTGCCTTCACCAGCGGTAACAATGTATACATCTACTGCACGACGTACATCGGTCAGCTGAAGGGTTTCCATCAGCAGAACCAGACGTTCCAGCCCCATTGCAAAACCAACGGCTGGGGTTGATTTTCCACCGAGCTGCTCAACCAGACCATCATAACGGCCACCCGCACAGACGGTGCCCTGGGCACCCAGGCTGTCGGTGATCCACTCAAAAACAGTACGGTTATAATAATCCAAACCACGCACAAGACGTTCATTTACTTGATATTCGATACCAGCAGCGTCTAATAGTTCACAGAAACCGGCAAAATGTTCTTTAGATTCGTCATCTAAGTACTCAGAAAGCTTAGGTGCATCGACCAGAATTTCCTGTACCGCTGGGTTTTTAGTATCCAGAACACGCAGTGGGTTGGTATGCATGCGGCGCTTACAGTCGTCATCAAGCACATCAAGATGCAGCTCAAGAAAAGCGACCAATGCATCACGGTAGTTTGCACGCGCTTCCAGTGAACCGATAGAGTTCAGCTCAAGGCGAACATGCTGGTCAATACCCAGCTCGCGCCACAGACGTGCCGTCATCATGATAAGTTCAGCATCAATGTCAGGCCCGTTCAGACCAAAAACTTCAACCCCAACCTGGTGGAATTGACGGTAGCGTCCTTTTTGCGGACGCTCGTGGCGGAACATCGGACCGATGTACCACAGACGTTGCTCTTGGTTATAAAGCAGACCATTTTCGATGCCCGCTCGGACACACCCGGCAGTCCCTTCAGGACGCAGAGTCAGGCTGTCACCGTTGCGATCATCAAAGGTGTACATTTCTTTTTCAACGACATCCGTCACTTCACCGATTGCACGCTTAAACAGATGAGTAGATTCCACGATAGGCATACGAATTTCGCTGCAGCCATATGCGCTAACGACTTGCTTAATAGTCCCTTCTACTTTTTGCCAAAGAGGAGATTGCGTTGGTAGGCAGTCGTTCATGCCTCGAATTGCTTGAATTTGTTTCGCCACGTTTGTTCTCGTTAACCAATGGGGAATTAAGTCGAATATATAGGTTCTAGCAGAAATAGTGAACCACGCCCTGAGATTCAAGGCGTGATTTAAGGTTATTTCGCTATTTTTCCGTTATATCAATGCGATTATTGACATCCAGCATTGCTGCTTTTGCTCGGATTTTGGTTTCCAGCTGGTCGATAACGTTACCATTGTCAAAGCGCTCTTTCTGGCGGATACCGTCTTCATAGAAAGCACTCTTGCGATTACCACCCGCAATACCAAGGTGTGAAATCTCAGCTTCGCCCGGGCCATTCACCACGCAGCCGATCACCGACACGTCCATAGGCACCGTAATGTCTTCGAGTCGCTGTTCCAGCTCGTTAACAGTGCCGATAACATCAAACTCCTGGCGCGAACACGTCGGGCAGGCGATGAAGTTAATTCCACGAGAGCGGATACGCAGAGATTTCAGGATATCAAAACCAACTTTGACCTCTTCCACGGGATCAGCAGCCAGTGAAACACGTAAGGTATCACCAATGCCTTCAGCTAAAAGCATACCTAAACCAACCGCAGATTTGACTGCCCCGGCACGTGCCCCTCCCGCTTCGGTGATCCCCAGGTGCAATGGTTGCTTTATCTGGGCTGCCAGCCTACGGTACGATTCTACGGCCAGGAAGACGTCTGAGGCTTTCACGCTGACTTTGAACTGGTCAAAATTGAGGCGGTCAAGAATGTCAACATGGCGCATGGCTGATTCAACCAGCGCATCCGGTGTTGGCTCACCGTATTTCTGCTGGATATCTTTTTCCAGTGAACCGCCGTTGATCCCGATACGGATCGGAATATTCCTATCCCGGGCACAATCAACCACGGCACGAATACGGTCTTCATTACCGATATTGCCCGGGTTAATGCGCAGGCAGTCAACACCGTACTCAGCGACTTTCAGCGCAATACGGTAATCGAAATGAATATCGGCCACTAAGGGGATATTCACCTGTTGTTTGATTAGCTTGAATGCTTCGGCAGCATCCATCGTCGGCACAGAAACACGAACAATATCTGCCCCGACTTTTTCCAACGCCAGGATCTGTGCCACGGTTGCTTCGACATCAGTGGTTCGCGTATTGGTCATTGACTGTACGGCAATAGGCGCACCATCACCAATAGGCACATCACCGACATAGATGCGGGTTGATTGACGACGTATGATTGGAGATTCGTTATGCATTAGATTTACTCTTTACAGCGGCAGCTTGAGCTTTGCTACTTTCCCTGCAGGGTACTCACTCAGATCGACCGGTTCGCCTTTGTAGTTGATTTTTACAACACCCGGTGCTCCAAGCACGACTTTAAAGGGTGCTGTTCCATTTAGATTCAAAACATCGCCCGATTGTTTTATCCCGGTATCCAGACGCTTGCCATCTGCATCGCGTATATCAACCCAGCAGTCTCCGGCAAAGGTGATGTTCAAATCCGCGATAATCTTCGCCACATTGGCTGTGGTGATCTCTGCAATTAATTCGGCCGAATCAGGCTCAGTACTAAAACTGTCGGCGTCCGCTGTATCTTCAACCAAAACAGGGGGCTCAGTTTCATTAGTCGCAGGAAGCAAATCGGTAATTGTATCTACCAGCTCTGTGGATTCGTTGTCGATGCCAGCAACATCACCTTCTGCCACAGAGTTGACATCAGGTGCTGATATGTCATTGCCCGTTGCATCAGATAAATTTGAATTGCCGGGTGATTGACTCAGAGGCTGAGATTGCTCTGCGGCCACCGCCGAAATCTCATCGGTTGGCTCCATTTGTAAGCTCTGCCACCACCATATTGCCGTTAAACCAACAAAAATGGCCGCCAAAGCCCAGGTCAGGCTCATAATGCGACTATCATGCGCTTCACGCTTGGTACGGCGCGAAAAGCTCTGCATTTCCTGTTCTTTCGGCTGGGCGTGACCAAGCTTATCGAGCTGTTCCAACATAACCTTGGCGTCTAAGCCAACAAATTTGGCATAAGAACTCACATAACCACGGGTAAATGTGGCCAATTGTGATTTGGCAAAATTGTTGTCTTCAATGTCATTGATAACTGAAACTCGCAAACGCAGGCGGCTGGCAATATCCTTTTGTGAATAGCCGAGCTGCTCACGTGCCTTACGTAGCGTATCTCCGGGACGAATGACTTCTTCTGTTGCTCGTTCTTCGTTCTGTTCAGTATTCATTGGCTAGATATTTCTGATATTGCTGAGAGTCCGGGAATTGCTGCTTGAGCAAATCGGCGTATTTATCTGCCTGAGTTAGTCGTCCAGCCTGATTTTCTAACTGAATGAGTAACCACAAGCAATCCGCCTTGTACCCATATCTCTTATTAAATTTAAGCAGCATAGCGCGCGCGTCTTTGTAATTCTGAAATTCAATTTTCATCTGCGCCAGCTGCAACATTGACTTCGGCCGGTATGGGTCATGAGACAGTGCTTTCTCAAAATACCGTAGAGCCAGCTGTTTATTGCCGTTATCCAGGCTGCATAGCGCTGCATTCTCATAACTGGCTGATGTCAAATAGTAATCCGGTTGCTCTATCGCCTTTAAAAAGGCGGCAGTGGCTTCGTCGTAACGCTGCTCACTACACAAGAATACACCATAGTTATTCAAAGTATCGCCACTTTTAGGGGAATCTTGTAAGGCTTGCTTATACATTGCCTCTGCAGCATCCGGTTCATCGACTCGTTGATAGTAATACGCCATGGCATTTTGCGCCCGATAATGCTTAGGCCCGTATATTAAGGCCTGCTCAAGGTTTTCGCGAGCACGCTGCCATTGACCCGTTTCTAAATATCGAAGACCAAGAGCGATCCTGGCCTCTGATGCATCGATACTATTAAACTCTTTTTTATTGCTTGTTTCTTTAACGGTGACGCAACCAACCAATAAACTACACAATAAAGGGTACACCGTCCATCGTACCATATTTTTCCCAACCCAACGTCCATGCCTAATCTATGCTTATGTTTTTAGGCTGATTTTAACTTTTAGACTGCTTTTACCGGAATTTGTTCAGCATTGTTCAGTTTTGCTTGTGTCCGTTTTGTGCGGTCAATCACATCACCGACCAATTGACCACAGGCTGCATCAATATCGTCACCCCGTGTCTTACGTACTGTGACGGTAAAATCGTATTCCATAAGGGTTTTCATGAAACGATCAATCCGGGAATTGCTCGGCTTGCGATAAGGAGACCCCGGATAAGGGTTAAATGGGATCAAGTTAATCTTCGCTGGTGTATCTTTCAGCAGTACTGCCAGCTGACGCGCATGCTCCATGTCGTCATTAACATGATCTAACAAAACATATTCGACGGTAACACGTCCGCGGTTCGCATTTGACTGTGAAACATAGTTACGAACCGACTCTAAAAATGTCGCGATATTGAACCGGTCATTGATTGGCATGATTTCAGAACGCAGCTCGTCGGTGGGTGCATGCAGCGAAATCGCCAGTGCAACATCGATGGTTCCTGTCATCTGGTCAAGGCCAGAAACAACACCCGATGTGGATACGGTGACACGGCGCTTAGACAGACCAAAACCAATATCATCCAGCATAATTTCCAGTGCCGGGATCAGGTTTTTCATGTTAAGCAATGGTTCGCCCATCCCCATCATAACGACGTTAGTGATCGGGCGGCGACCCGTCTCTTTTTCGATACCAATTTCTTTTGCGGCACGCCATACCTGGCCAATGATCTCAGACACACGTAAATTACGGTTAAAGCCTTGCTGTGCTGTTGAACAAAAAGTACAAGCCAGGGCGCAACCAACCTGAGAGGAGACACATAGCGTCGCACGGTCACCGTCAGGGATATATACCGTTTCGACATCTTGGTCGCCAACGCGCATCGCCCATTTAATGGTGCCATCAGTAGAGTGCTGCGCTTCAGAAACATACGGGGCGCGAATTTCAGCAACCTGCTTCAGCTTCTCGCGTAATTTCTTGTTGATGTTCGTCATTTGATCGAAATCATCACAACCGAATTGGTAGATCCACTTCATGATCTGATCGGCACGAAAGGCTTTTTCACCCAGCTCGTCAGCAAAGTATTTACGCAGCCCTTTGCGATCGAAATCCAGCAGATTGGTTTTGACTGTTGTCATCGGTTGTTGCCTCATTGTAAAACGACTGATTCTATGCCTTGGCAACCCACTGGCTGCATGTCACAGGACAATTCAAGGCGCGAAATTGTACAGCCTTTGCCCTTTAGTTTCCACTGTATCCCAAAACTACCTTAAGATGCAGGATATCGCCTCTATGGTTATTTTAGCAATGGATCATAACCCCGCAGGGAAACAGACCTGAAACGGTCAGACATAACAACGGGAAGCCGAAGCTTCCCGTTCGTAATTTGCTTTATATGGTATTCAAGCGCAATTAGTCGCGCGGACAGATTTCATCATCAGCAAAGAAATAGGCAATCTCTCGTTTAGCCGATTCAGGGCTATCTGAACCGTGCACTGAGTTATAGCGCATGCTTAACGCGAAATCTGCACGGATTGTCCCGCACGCGGCTTCTTCCGGATTGGTTTTTCCCATCAGTTCACGATAGCGATAAATCGCACCTTCACCTTCCAGCACCTGTACCATTACCGGGCCTGACGTCATGAACTCAACAAGTTCGTTAAAAAACGGCTTGCCTTCATGTTCTGCGTAAAAGCCTTGCGCTTTTTCCGCATCTAAGCGAACCATTTTCGCCGCAACAATATTCAATCCCGCATTTTCAAAACGCTGGTAGATTGCACCAATTAAGTTTCGCTTTACCGCATCGGGCTTTACGATCGAAAAAGTTCTTTCTATTGTCATTATTCTTCCTTTAAGTCTGTTCGGTATTGCCACAGTATGTCACAGCAAGCTTACCCAGCCTGCTCCGCCACGGTTATGACAACAACAATGCGGCGATATTGGCTACGCCCAATCCTGTAGCGCCTGCTGCCCAACGGCTATCTGCGCTGTCTCTAAAACAAGAGGCTAAATCAAAATGCACCCAACGGCTGGTTTCGCTGTCAACAAAACGGGACAGGAACGCCGCGGCATTTGATGCACCGCCCATACCGCCACCTTTCTGCGAGCGGCTGTTGGCTGTATCAGCATAGAACGACGGGCAATTTGCCTGGTGCCATTTCTCTAATGGCAGTGACCATGCCGGTTCATTCACCAAGTCTGATAACTGCTGGGCCTTCAGCAATAGCTGCTTATCAAAACCAAAAATGGCATTGTAATCTGTTCCCAGAGCCATCATTGCTGCACCCGTTAAGGTCGCCGCATCAATGATTAATGGGGTATTGGTTTCACTGGCTGCAATCAGTCCGTCGGCAAGTACCAGCCGCCCCTCGGCATCAGTATTAACCACTTCTACGGTCAAGCCGTTTTTATACGTTAACACATCACCTAGCTTGTAAGCGTTACCGGCGACCATGTTTTCTGCGCAACACAAGATCAACTTCACACGCTGATTCAAACCTTGCTCAATGGCATAACCGAGCGCTGCCGTTACTGTTGCCGCCCCTCCCATGTCACACTTCATGGTCACCATACCGGCACTTGACTTCAGACTGTAGCCGCCAGAATCAAAAGTGATGCCTTTCCCTACCAGACAAGCAGCAACCGGAGCATCGGCATCACCTGTCGGGTTATAGTCCAGCTTCACCATCACGGGTGGACGGCTGCTCGCACGACCCACACTGTGAGTACCGATCCAGCCATGATCAAGTAACTGATCACCCGTTAACATTGTGTGGCTAATTTTGCCTCCCGCAATAGCAGACAAGAAAGCAACAGCGTCATTGGCCAGCTTTTCCGGATACATATCTTCCGGTGTCGCGTTGACCACCTGACGCACCCAGTCAGCACTGCGGCGGCGAGCATTCAATAGCTCCAGTTCATCATCATCGATTGATGCCCACTTGAGCTCAACCGATGTCATGGTTGCCGCAAAACCACAGTAGAACGCCCACTGACGCTCATAGCTCCACCCTTCCCCCTCAAGGCTCGCTTTTTCGGCACCTTGTGATTGCAATTGGCGTGCAGCCTGTTGAATACGGCGCAACGGGAAGTCACCACTGTAATGAATCTCTGCGCCATCGTCTTTGTAACTCAGCAGTGCCTTTTCTCCCCAGACACCAGCGCTGGCTTCAGCTGATAATGTGATCCGTAACATGACAGCTCCCGTATTACGCTTCTGAAGACAGAATATTGGCTAGTGTACGCACACCCATCCCGGTTGCGCCCGCACCCCATTTGTCGCTGGCGCTCTTACGGTATGCTCCGCTGCAGTCGATGTGCATCCAACCCTTTTTATAGTCTTCAACGAAGTAAGATAAGAAAGCGGCCGCTGTACTGGCACCCGGCATAAAGTCACCGCTAGAAATATTGGCCAGATCAGCAAAGTTAGACGGCATCATGCTACGGTGGTGATCCGCTAGCGGTAGCGGCCATAGGCCTTCTTGCTCTTCACTTGCCGCCAGCAAGGCTTGCTGTGCCAGCTCATGATCAAAACTGAATAAGGCATGGTAATCATTACCCAGTGCATTTTTCGCTGCGCCAGTCAGGGTGGCACAGTCGATGATCACTTCCGGATTTTGCGAACTAGCGTAGATAAGACCGTCAGCCAAGACCAGGCGACCTTCAGCATCGGTATTGAGTATTTCAACAGTCTTACCATTTTTGTAAGTAATAATATCGCCCAGTTTAGCCGCACGACCTGAGATCATGTTCTCTGCACAGCACAGGATCAACTTAATACGCTTATTCGTACCACGCGAAATAGCCAGAGCCAGACCACCGGTTGCGGTTGCCGCGCCGCCCATATCGGCTTTCATTGCTATCATGCCAGCAGAGGGCTTCAAGCTGTAACCACCTGAATCAAAAGTGATACCTTTGCCTACCAGGCAAGTATGTACCGGAGCATCAGCATCACCTGTTGGATTGTAGTCAAGACGTAACATTGCGGCCGAACGCTCTGAACCACGGCCTACGGTATGCGTCCCCATCCAGCCTTCGTCCAGCAGATCGTTACCCTTAATAATTTTATACGTCACATGCTCAGGGGCCAGTGACTTGATAAACTCACCCGCGCGAGAAGCTAACTGAGATGGACGAACCACATCTGCTGACTGGTTAATCACTTCACGTACCCAGTGAGTGGCTGTAATACGCGCTTTCAGTTCCGCTTCATCTTCATCAGCTAACGCTTTCCAGGAAACTTGATTACCCGGCTTGGCATTATGGTGGCCTTGAACAAAGGCCCAAATTGCATCCAAATCCCACTCATCACCAACCAGTGATATGTGCTTGATCCCTTGCGCATCTAACTTACGACCAGCACGCTGTAGCGCACTATGCTGATATTCGTCCGTCAGGTGAATAGTAACGCCATCGGCAACAAAAGAGATAAGGGCATTTTTACCCCATTGCTCGGCTGCTGCTTCATGAGATAAGAATACAGACATACAGGCAGACATGAAAAACTCCTTGGGTTCTGATGCCAAACTGATCCGTTTGATGATCTCAGTTTGGTATGAATTTAGGTTTCAGCGTAGGTAATTCCAATCGGGATAAGACAGACATGGGATAGCGATTCCCCACCAAATCATTTTCCCCTTCAATCGCGAACTGAGAACACGTTCGCTCGACATCGCCGACCCGGTAACATCTAAGGAACATATGAGGAACATTCGTTGCTTCGCTGTTACTCGTCCTTCAACAAGTTATGGGGGTAACGGTTTGGAATTACAAGATAATAGCTGGCTGAAATACAACAAAGCGGACCATTAGGTCCGCTTTTATCTCTATTTCGTTCACTTTGCCCTTTTGCTCATCTATAAACAAGTTGTTTACATCAAGACTAAGAGCAAGATCATACTAGTCAGCTTCTTCCATCCAGCACAACTGCACAGCTTCTAATACACGCTCACCACTGTGGTTTGGATCATCATCGAAATCATCTAAATCGATGATCCATTGACGAAGATCGGTAAAGAGAACCGTTTGCGGGTCGATGTCAGGAAAACGTTCAGACAGTTCAATCGCTATTTCTCTAGAATCCGTCCATTTCAAGCCCATGATACTGCCTTCTTATTTAATATAACCGTCTTACGAGAAGTCTAGCCTGTCTGTTTGGAAATGCTTACTCAGACTAGTGTTTTTCTGACGCCAGATTAATCGTGTAACGTGGAATTTCAACCACCAGATCATTGTCTGCCACTTTAGCCTGACAACCCAGCCGAGACTCAGGCTCCAGACCCCATGCTTTATCGAGCATGTCATCTTCAAGCTCATCACTTTCTTCGAGAGAATCAAAACCTTCCCGAATAACAACGTGGCAGGTCGTGCACGCACAAGATTTCTCACAGGCGTGCTCAATACCGATACCGTTACGTAGCGCGACATCAAGTACCGTTTCACCGGTTTGGGCGTCTAAAACTGCACCCTCAGGGCAAAGTTCTTCGTGGGGTAATACAACAATTTTAGGCATGCCTAAACCTCATCAATCGATTGACCAGCCAGTGCCTGACGAATGGATTGATCCATTCGACGTGACGCAAATTCCTGGCTTGCTTTATCTGTTTTCTTTATACCTGCTTCAATTGCATGGGCATCAGTACCCTGACGCAATTGCACAAGCTCCATCATTACGGTTTCCAGATCTTCACGCTCTTGTTTCGATAGCAAGGTCTCACCATCGATAGCCAGCGCGGCGATCAGCCCCTCAAGGACGCGATCTGCTTCCACTTGCTGCTCGGCAAGTGTACGTGCATCTTTATCTTCCTGGGCATGAGTCATCGACTCACGGAGCATTGTTGCAATTTCATCATCGGTTAAGCCATAAGACGGTTTCACCTGGATCGATGACTGCACACCACTGCTCTTTTCCATCGCCGTTACCGACAACAGGCCATCCGCATCCACCTGGTAGGTGACACGGATATGCGCAGCACCTGCTGCCATTGCGGGAATCCCCTGCAAGGCGAATCGAGCCAATGAACGGCAATCACTCACCATTTCACGCTCACCTTGCACCACGTGAACAGACATCGCTGTCTGACCGTCTTTGAAAGTAGTGAACTCTTGTGCGCGAGCGACAGGAATCGTGGTGTTACGAGGAATAATTTTCTCGATCATTCCGCCCATGGTTTCAATGCCCAGAGACAACGGGATCACATCAAGTAATAACATGTCTGAATCTGGCTTGTTACCCGCTAAGATATCAGCCTGAATGGCAGCCCCAATCGCAACGACTTTATCCGGATCAATCGATGTCAGTGGTTCTTTTCCAAAGTAGCTTCCGACCATCTCACGTACCAACGGGACACGAGTCGAGCCTCCCACCATAACAGCTTCGATCACACCGTCGATCTCAATGCCGGAATCTTTAATGGCACGTCGGCATGACATCAGGGTTTTCTTCACTAACGGCTGGATCAGCGCATTAAACTGCTCCCGGCTCACGGAGCCCTGCCAGCCAAGCACATCGATCGGCGCTTCTTCGGCATCTGTCAGAGCCAGTTTTGCATCCGTGGCGGCATCTTGCAAAATACGTAGCTGCTGCGCGGTTAAATCATTGGAAAAACCCGCTTGTTGTTTGATCCAATCCGCGAGTAAGTGATCAAAGTCATCGCCTCCCAGTGCTGAATCACCGCCGGTCGCCAAGACCTCAAAGACCCCTTTAGACAGGCGCAGAATAGAAATATCGAACGTGCCGCCGCCTAAGTCATAAACCGCAATCACCCCTTCCTGACCTGAATCTAAGCCATAGGCAATCGCTGCCGCTGTCGGCTCGTTCAAAAGACGAAGTACATTCAAATTTGCCAGCTTAGCTGCATCTTTTGTGCCGGCACGCTGGGCGTCATCAAAATATGCAGGAACCGTGATCACCACGCCTTCCAGATCACCGCCTAAGGTCGCTTTCGCGCGCTCGCTCAGTGACTTCAGGATCTCGGCGGAGACTTGGATCGGGTTGACGTTTCCGCCTCGAGTCACAAGCTGCGGCAAACCATTCTCTGATGCTTCAAACTGATACGGAAGATGAGGATAACGCAGCTGGATATCCGCCATCGAGCGGCCGATCATGCGTTTTACTGAAAAGATAGTATTGACCGGATCTTGCTGAGCAAGCTCTCGTGCATCATGACCAACAAGCAGGGCTTCTTCACCGTAGTGAACAACTGAAGGCAGAATAGAACGGCCATGCTCATCGTTTAACGTTTCTGGAACGCCGCTGCGCACGGCAGCAACGAGAGAGTTTGTGGTACCCAAATCAATACCCACCGCCAATCGATGTTGATGCGGTGCAGCACTCTGACCGGGTTCAGCAATCTGTAACAGTGCCATTATCGTTCCTGTAGAGTTAGTGCGCGAGTGAGAATAGATTAATCGAGTAACGTCTCTTCAAGACGTTCAATTTCATAACGCAGCTTATCAATAAATTTCAGCTTACGCACGGCATCTGCCGCCAGTTGCCAATCTTCCTGATTTAGCCATTCTTCAAGCTCTGCAAGCCGAGATTGATACAGTGCTGAAATTTGCTTGTCAAAATCACATAGCGCATATTCAGGATCACTGGCAGACGGAATATCTTCGAGTGCTTCTCGCAGTTCCATCTGCTGCATTAAGAACTCAGGATCATGTAACGTCTTTTGCTCGCCACGAATATCGATGTCTTTCTCCGACAGCATATACTCTGCGCGTAATATCGGATTCTTTAGCGTTTGAAATGCATCGTTAATTTGCGCCGCTTTCTGAACCGACATCAGGCGATCGCGTTCTGACGCTGTGGCGAAATTGTCAGGATGGAAACGACGTTGCAGTTCCCGGAACTGAGTTGCAAGAAGGCTACCATCCAGTTCAAATTGGAAAGGTAGCCTAAATAATTTGAAATGATTCATATTGCATCTGGTATCTGTAGGTTCTAACCCTGGCCGCCACTTACTGCGTAGCGACCAGGTTCAGTGGAAACAACTTTAGCGACTATACGTTGAAGCTTTCACCACAACCACACTCACTTGATACGTTCGGGTTGTTGAATTGAAACCCTTCATTTAGCCCTTCTTTGGCAAAATCCAGTTCGGTACCGTCAAGATAAACAAGGCTTTTCGCATCAATCACGATTTTTACGCCCCGCTCTTCAAATACCTGATCCTCTTCATTCACTTCATCGACAAACTCGAGCACATAAGCCATTCCTGAACATCCTGAAGTACGGACCCCTAAGCGCAGGCCAAAGCCTTTGCCGCGGTTCTCAAGGAAACTAGCTACGCGACGTGCCGCCGCCTCAGTAATAGTAATGGCCATACAACAACCTCGGAAATTAATGTATTCAGCAGACTTTCGCTGCTGTTCCGCTCGCGGCTATTTCAGTCAAGAGCAAAGAAAATGGGGCACTTTATCAGAATAAAGTGGCATTTTCGATCTCGCAATTGAACGAAATAGCAATGCGGTAAAAGTTACTCTTGGTGTTTCTTTTTGTAATCACTGACTGCGGCTTTAATTGCATCTTCCGCAAGAATTGAGCAGTGAATTTTTACCGGTGGCAGCTCAAGTTCTTCAGCAATAGCCGAGTTTTTAATTGCTGCCGCTTCATCAAGGCTCTTACCCTTCACCCATTCGGTGATTAATGAGCTTGAAGCGATAGCTGAACCACAGCCGTACGTTTTAAACTTCGCATCTTCAATGATGCCGTCATCGGACACCTTGATTTGAAGTTTCATCACGTCGCCACAAGCAGGAGCACCTACCATGCCGCTACCGATGTTTTTGTCGTTTTTATCGAATGAGCCCACATTACGCGGGTTCTCATAATGCTCGATGACTTTTTCACTATATGCCATGATAATTTCCTCGACATGTCTATGTCACAAGTTTATGACCGCAAGATTAGTGGTGTGCCCACTCAACGGTGTTCAAATCAATGCCTTCCTGGTACATATCCCACAATGGAGACATTTCGCGTAGTTTCTCTACCGCTGTACGGATCTGGCCGATTGCATAGTCAACTTCTTCTTCTGTCGTAAAGCGACCGAAAGAGAAGCGAATCGAACTGTGTGCCAGCTCGTCATCAAGACCAAGTGCACGAAGTACGTAAGAAGGCTCCAGGCTTGCAGATGTACATGCAGAACCCGATGAAACAGCAAGATCTTTCAGTGCCATCAATAACGATTCACCCTCGACGAAGGCAAAACTGATATTCAGGTTACCGGCTACACGCTGTTCTAAGTCACCGTTAATATGAACGGCTTCCATGTCTTTAAGACCATCAAGCAGACGAGTGCGTAAGGCTAAAGTATGCTGACGATCTTGTTCCATCTCTTCTTTAGCAATACGACATGCTTCACCCATACCGACGATCTGGTGAGTTGCAAGGGTGCCGGAACGCATACCGCGCTCATGGCCACCACCATGCATTTGCGCTTCCAGACGAATACGTGGCTTACGACGTACGTATAGAGCACCAATACCTTTAGGACCGTAAATTTTGTGCGCAGACAGAGAGATAAGATCAACTTTCATCTCTTGCACGTCGATAGGTAATTTACCTACAGACTGAGCGGCATCGACGTGGAATATAATTTTGTTTTCACGACAGATTTCACCAATCGCGGTGATGTCCTGAATGACACCGATTTCGTTATTGACGTGCATGATTGACATCAAAATTGTATCTTCACGAATGGCATCACGCAGCTTCGCAAGATCAAGCAAACCGTTTGATTCAGGCTCCAGGTAAGTCACGTCAAAACCTTCACGTTCTAGCTGACGACATGGGTCGAGAACAGCTTTATGTTCAGTTTTACAAGTAATAATATGCTTACCCTTCTTGCCATAGAAGTGTGCTACACCCTTAATTGCCAGATTATCGGACTCAGTTGCGCCTGATGTAAAAACAATCTCACGCGGGTCGGCATTGAGCAAATCAGCAATATTTTCACGGGCTGTATCAACAGCTTCTTCTGCCTGCCAACCGTAGCGGTGAGAACGAGAAGCCGGGTTACCGAAGTTACCATCCATCGTCAAACATTGCATCATCTTCTCTGCAACGCGAGGATCTACTGGGCAAGTAGCGGAATAATCAAAATATATAGGCAGTTTCATTATCATCTCCGAAAACACGGACGTCTGGTCTCTAAGAGCGGACATCGACACCTATTGTGGCGCTGTCGTGTGTTTTTTTATGTCCAAATGACGTTTTTTGTAGAATCTGATCCTGGCGACCAGAAATTTCTTTTACGTCATTATCTGTCATCAACTCACCAAGAGTGATGTTGTTCAAAAAGCCACTGATGCGAGAGCTAAGATCATGCCACAGAGTATGTGTCAGACAGCGCGTACCGCCCTGGCAGCCACCTCTTCCATGGCATTTAGTAGCATCAACCGATTCATCAACAGCTGCGATAACCATACCTACTGCTATGTCATTCGCATCTTCGCCTAAGCGGTAACCACCACCCGGGCCACGAACACTAGCGACCAGACCGGCTTTACGCAGGCGTGAAAAAAGTTGTTCTAAGTAAGACAGTGAAATACCTTGGCGCTCAGAAATATCAGCTAAAGGTACTGGACCACCTTGAGAATGCAGGGCGACATCTAGCATCGCGGTTACCGCATATCTTCCTTTTGAAGTCAATCTCATAACACACCGCTACCCACTTATGTATATGGTGGCAGTGTTACATACCCGACTAAAATGGTCAAGTATTTACCTGACTATTTTAGTCAGGCTTTTAACCTTGTCTCTAATAAGGCTATTTTTCGTCTTTTGGTAAGATTCTTTCGACGGAAGTAAGTATGCCTCGCAAAATATTTAGCTCCTGCTGCTCGGGACGAGCGCGAGTAAATAAACGGCGGAGTTTGGCCATGACCATGCCAGGGTGTTTCTTATTTATGAAATTGGTTCCTGAAATGACTTTTTCAAGGTGTTCGTAGAACAATTCCAGCTCTTTTGCACGAGGATACTCTTCAACCGTCGTTTCACCAGCGGATTTTTGCTGCTCAAGGTAAGCCATTCGGATTTCATAGCTGACGGTTTGGACGGCCATCGCCAGGTTTAAAGAGCTATATTCAGGGTTAGCCGGTATGTAGACATGGCAGTGACATTTTTGTAATTCATCATTTGTCAGGCCTGTACGCTCGCGACCAAACAGAATCGCAACCGGATGAGACGCCACTTCATTAATTGATCTAATCCCACATTCACGTGGGTCAAGCTGTGGCCATTCCAGAGTTCGAGAACGGGCGCTTGAACCAATCACTAAACCACAATCAGCAACTGCTTCATCTAACGTCTTAACAATCTTCGCATTGGCAACAATATCTGCTGCACCCGCCGCCAAAGCAATGGATTTTTCGTCAATCTCACAAGCGGGGTCAACCAGAACAAGATTCGTTAAGCCCATCACCTTCATGGCTCGGGCTGCCGAACCAATGTTTCCCGGATGGGAGGTACCAATTAAAACAACGCTGATTTTATCTAACATGGCGTAGCATCTTTCCGACTATATTTAAAAGCGTGGAGATTTTAGCACAGCCTCTAAAAAAGTGGGGAAAACATGCAAAACTAACCCGTGTTTTTGTGAAACTTTTGACACAAGGTGAGCTCGACCAAAAAATAACCACTTCCCTTTTCCGTAAGCTCTGTTATACTCGCCGCCGCTTTTTAGTTCTTTAACATCCGTTGGGAAGATCCTATGCATCCGATGCTTAATATCGCCATTCGCGCTGCGCGAAAGGCTGGTGACCATGTCATTAAATCGTTAGAAAAACCTCAAGGCATTGAAGTTGCCAATAAAGGTAATGATGTTGTTACCAACATCGATCATGAAGCTGAAGCTATCATTATCGCCTCAATTCTTAAGTCTTACCCTGACCACTGCATCATTGCAGCAGAGTCTGGTACTAAAGAAGGCCGTGACAAAGAGTGTCAATGGATCATCGACCCACTGGATGGCACCAAAAACTTCGTTCGCGGTTATCCTCACTATGCTATTTCAATTGCACTGCGCATGCGCGGCCGTACTGAAATTTCTGTAGTCTACGACCCGTCTCGTAACGAACTCTTCACTGCTACTCGTGGTTCAGGCGCTCAGCTTAACAGCCAACGCATCCGAGTTTCTCAGCCACGCGATCTAACGGGTACAGTTATAGCAACAAGCCTGCCTTTCGCCGCTAAGCAATTCTCTGAAAGCTACTTCAAGATTCAAAATGCAATGTTCGTTGAATGTGACGACATGCGTCAGTCTGGTTGTACAGCACTTGATCTTTGCTACCTGGCAGCCGGCCGTGTTGACGGCGTATTCAAACTAGGCCAGAAGGCTTGGGAATTAGCTGCCGGTGAGCTTATTGCACGTGAAGCGGGTGCTATCTGTACTGACTTTACTGGAAACACTAACTACCTGACATCTGGCAATATCGTTGCTGGTAATGCTCGCGTCGTTAAGCCAATGCTGGCTAAAATCCGTGAACACGGTAGCGAAGCATTAGCTAAGTAATCGCTCATAACGATTCAAACATTTGAAAGCCCCGGCAGCAATGCCGGGGCTTTTTGTGTTTAAGGTCATAGGTATCTAGGGACGAGTGGCGAGTGGCGAGTGGCGAGAAAAAGGGTCTAAAAACGAATAATACTATCAAGTTATTGCTGCTACCTTCCCAAAACAGAAACCCTGCTCTTTCGAGAATCTCGTAACTCGTATCTTTTCCATCGAACCATAGATCCGCGTTTTCTGCTGTTTCCATAAGGTATAGAACAAAAAAACGGAGCCTTTCGGCTCCGTTTTTATTCAGCTCAATCTGGCAAGTCTCGTATCTCGACACCCGCTTCTCGAAACCGAATTAAGGCATCGCATCAAACTCCTCGCCTTCTTTCTCAACTTGCGGCGGCATCAGGTGTTCACGAGTGATACCCAATTTCAGAGCCACTGCCGAAGCAACATAGATCGACGAGTAAGTACCGACCGTAATACCGATAAGCAACGCCGCGGCAAAACCGTGGATCATGGTGCCGCCTTTCATAAACAGCGCAATAACCACAAATAAAGTCGTCGCTGATGTGATCAAGGTACGACTCAATGTTTGGGTGATTGAGCTGTTCATAATGTCAGCGGGCTCACCTTTACGCATCTTACGGAAGTTCTCACGAATACGGTCGAAAACAACAATCGTATCGTTGAGCGAGTAGCCGACAACGGTTAGCAAGGCTGCAACAATCGTCAGGTCGATTTCAATCTGAGTGAAAGAAAAGATACCGATGGTAATGATCACGTCGTGAGCCAGTGCCAATACCGCACCAGCAGCCAGACGCCATTCAAAACGCATCGAAACATAAAGCAGAATACAGATCAGCGCAGCCAGAATCGCCAGCCCCCCCGCTTCTGCCAGTTCATCACCCACATTAGGCCCAACAAACTCGATACGGCGCATTTCAACGTTCTGGCCAGTGCCCACTTTCAAAGCATCGATGATCTGGTTGCCCAGCTTCTCACCTTTGGCATCTTCTCGCGGTTGCAAACGGACGATCACATCACGTGCAGTACCAAAGTTCTGCACGATAGCATCGCCAAAGCCTGCACCTTCCAGCGACTCACGGATACGTGATAAATCTACCGGCTGCTCAAAGCCCACTTCAATCAGGGTACCGCCGGTAAAATCCAGCCCCCAGTTAAGCTTTTGAGTCGCAACGGTGCCAATTGCCCCCACAATCATTAAGATCGAAAAAACAAAAGCCACTTTCGACCAGCGCATAAAGTCGATCGCGTTACCCGCTTTCAATATTTGAAACATGTCAGCGTCTCCTTAGATCGACAGCTTATCTACGCGCTTACCGCCATAGATAAAGTTAACGACAGCACGGGTACCCACAATCGCAGTAAACATAGAAGTCAGAATACCGATTGAAAGAGTAACAGCGAAGCCTTTAATTGCACCTGTACCTACCGCAAACAGAATAATTGCAGTAATTAAGGTCGTGATATTAGCATCGGCAATCGTACTGAACGCATTTGCGTAACCTTGCTGAATCGCATGCTGAGGGCTTCGGCCCTCTTGTAGCTCTTCACGGATACGCTCAAAGATCAGTACGTTAGCATCAACGGCCATACCGACAGTCAATACGATACCGGCAATACCCGGCAGGGTCATGGTTGCCCCCGGGATCATCGACATCACACCGATAATCAGTACCAGGTTCATCGCCAGTGCCATATTGGCAATCAGACCAAACTTACGGTAGTACACTAGGGTAAACAGCATTACTGCAATCATGCCCCAGATACATGCCTGAATACCCATATCGATATTCTGCTGGCCCATAGACGGGCCAATGGTACGCTCTTCGACAATAGAGATTGGCGCAATCAATGCACCGGCACGCAGTAACAACGCCAGGTTATGTGCTTCAGCCTGTGAATCAATACCGGTAATACGGAAGTTACGGCCCAGTGCCGTCTGGATAGTAGCCTGGTTGATCACTTCTTCGTGCTTCTGAAGAATAACCTTGCCATCCGGATTACGTTTACCGCTGTCTTTATACTCGGTAAACACCGTTGCCATCAGCTTACCCACGTTGTTACGTGAGAATGCTGTCATCTTGCTACCACCTTCGCTATCTAGCGAGATGTTAACCTGAGGACGACCATATTCATCAGCACTTGAGCTGGCATCAGTGATGTGAGAACCCGCAAGAATAATGCGTTTCTTCAGTACTGCCGGACGCTTGTCACGGGTGTACTTCACTTCACTTCCAGCCGGCACACGACCAGCAGCGGCAGCCGCAAGATCTGCGGTACTGTCCACTTCCCGGAACTCAAGGGTTGCTGTCGCACCAAGAATCTCTTTGGCACGAGCAGTATCCTGAACACCAGGCAGTTCAACAACAATACGGTTTGCACCCTGACGCTGTACCAGAGGCTCGGCAACGCCTAACTCATTAACACGATTACGAAGAATAGTAATATTCTGATCGACGGCGTAGTTACGGACCTCTTTCAAACGCTCTTCAGTAAATACCGCCGTCAGTACAAAACGGCCATTGCGGTCACTGTCAGTGAACAGCATATCCGGATGCAGTTTAGCCAGCGCAACTTTCGCTTCATCCAACTGCTCTGCATTTCGCAGACGCACCTCTACCGATGAATCAGTTTTGCTGATGGCGCGATAGCGCACTTTGGCTTCACGCAGTTCGGTACGGAAAGTCTCTTCTTGTTGACCAAGCAATTTTTCCATCGCCGCGTCCATATCCACTTCCATCAGGAAGTGCACACCGCCGCGCAGATCAAGGCCCAGCTTCATTGGCGTCGCACCAATGGATTCAAGCCAGTCAGGTGTTGATGCAGCCAGGTTCAGCGCAACAACATAACCTTCGCCAAGTTGATCATTAAGAATATCGCGAGCACTGATTTGAGTATCAGTATCGTGAAAGCGAACCAGTACAGTACCGTTTTCGAAAGCGACAGATTTATAGGAGATTTGGCTTTTTTCTAAATCTTCGGTGACAGTATCCAATGCAGACATATCAACCGAGGCGCCACGCGCCCCGGTGATTTGAATCGCTGGATCTTCACCGTAAACATTGGGAAGTGCATAAAGCAAACCGATAAGCAGTGCAAACACCACCATCAGATTCTTCCACAAGGGATAACGGTTTAACACTGCTGTGATCCTTCAAAGCGAATAAACTATAGAGATTTCATTGTGCCTTTTGGCAGAACTGCTGTAACAAAATCTTTCTTGATTGTCACTTCAGTGCTGTCATTCAGGGCAATAACAATGTAATCGCTCTCTTCAGAAACTTTAGTGATTTTACCAAGCAAACCACCACTGGTTAGTACTTCATCGCCTTTGCCCATAGCAGACATCAGGCTCTTGTGTTCTTTAACACGCTTCGCCTGTGGACGATAAATCATAAAATAGAAAATAACTGCGAAAAGACCCAGCATGATGAATAGCTGCATGCTGCCACCCTGTGGAGCACCTTCAGCTGCGGCGTGTGCCTGAGAAATGAAAAGACTCATTTAGTAACGTCCTCGTTGATTGTTAAGCGTTTTTTAATGGTGGAACTTCACGGTCACGACGCGCGTAGAATTCTTCTACAAACGCATCGAAACGATCTTCTTCAATCGCATTACGAATACTGGCCATCAAACGCTGGTAGTAACGCAAGTTGTGGATTGTGTTAAGGCGCGATCCCAGGATTTCGTTACACTTATCCAGATGATACAGATATGCCTTTGAATAATTACGACAAGTGTAACAGTCACAATGTGGGTCCAGAGGGGTTGTATCCGTTTTATGTTTCGCATTACGGATCTTGATCACACCACCGGTCACAAAAAGGTGTCCATTACGGGCATTTCGGGTCGGCATTACGCAGTCGAACATGTCGATACCACGGCGTACACCTTCCACAAGGTCTTCCGGTTTGCCAACCCCCATTAGGTAGCGAGGCTTATCTTCAGGCAGTTTAGGGCAGGTATGCTCTAAGATACGATGCATATCTTCTTTTGGCTCGCCAACCGCCAGACCGCCAACGGCATAACCGTCAAAACCAATGTTCGTCAGGCCTTCAACAGAAACGTCGCGTAAGTCTTCATATACACTACCTTGGACGATGCCAAATAGCGCATTTTTATTTTCTTGCTTGTCGAAATGGTTACGGCTTCGCTGTGCCCAGCGCAGTGACATTTCCATTGACTGCTTCGCTTCGTCATGTGTCGCGGGATACGGTGTACATTCGTCAAAGATCATAACAATGTCAGAACCCAGGTCGTACTGAATTTCCATCGACTTCTCAGCGTCCATGAAAATCTTGTCACCGTTTACCGGGTTACGGAAATGTACACCTTCTTCGGTGATCTTACGAATATCACCAAGGCTAAACACCTGAAAGCCGCCTGAATCAGTCAGGATAGGACCTTTCCACTGCATAAAGTCGTGCAGATCACCATGCATTTTCATGACTTCCTGACCAGGGCGAAGCCACAGGTGGAAAGTATTACCGAGAATGATCTGCGCACCGGTCTCTAGCACTTCTTCCGGCGTCATGCCCTTAACCGTACCGTAAGTACCCACAGGCATAAATGCCGGCGTTTCAACCGTACCACGTTCAAACTGCAGGCGACCGCGACGTGCGCGTCCCTGAGTTTTATCTAATTCAAATTTCACTCAACCTCCAAAAGCCAGAGAAACAATCTGACATCAATTCCCACTAAAGGACTTAAGCACAACAGGTCATTCGCCTGGTGTACGTATTACATTTGTCGCCACGCCATAAAGCCTGGCGGAAGAAAATTTAAGAGTCATGGCAAATCTGCCATCGCTCTTTTGTCGATGCTATAAACCGACAAAGGCTGCGATTTTAACAAAAGCAGCCTTAAGAGACACTGAATTAACACCCTAAGTTCAATTATTTGTTTTTTCGAGTGATGAACATCGAGTCGCCATAACTGAAGAAGCGGTATTTATTTTCAACCGCCTGATGGTAAGCATTCATGGTATGTTCATAGCCTGCAAATGCACTTACCAGCATAATAAGTGTTGATTCGGGCAGGTGAAAATTCGTTACCAAAACATCCACTAGCTGGAATTCATAGCCGGGGAAAATAAAAATATCGGTATCGCCGAAAAATGGCTTCAGCTCAGTTCCCTTTTTCAGCGCATCCTGAGCGGCACTTTCAAGTGAACGGACGGAAGTCGTTCCCACCGCTACGACACGGCCGCCGTTGGCTTTGGTTGCATTGATCGCATCAACGACCTCTTGCGGTACTTCGACGTATTCGGCATGCATGTGGTGATCGTCAATATTATCAACGCGTACAGGCTGGAACGTTCCGGCCCCGACATGCAGTGTTACAAAAGCGAAATTAACCCCTTTCGCTCTGAGCGCATCCATCAAGGTATCATCAAAGTGCAGCCCCGCGGTCGGAGCAGCAACAGCCCCGGGCTTGGCATTATAAACCGTTTGATAACGCTCTTTATCGGCATCTTCGTCTGGACGGTCAATATAAGGCGGTAGCGGCATATGCCCGACATCTTCCAGAATTTCCAACACTGTTTTATCGCTATTAAAACGAATTTCAAACAGCGCATCATGGCGTGCTACCATTTCTGCCCGATATTCGTCATTTTCACCCAGCAGCAACTCATTGCCCGGTTTTGGCGATTTTGATGCACGTACATGCGCCAGGATGCTCTTGTCATCTAACATCCGTTCAACAAGGACTTCCAATTTTCCGCCAGAGGCTTTACGGCCAAATATCCGGGCAGGGATCACACGGGTATTATTAAAGACCAGCAAATCACCAGGCTGAACCAGATCAAGCACATCTTTAAAGCCTTTGTGCTGGATCTCACCTGTATCGCCAGTGAGTTGCAGAAGGCGACTCGCTGTCCGCTCAGGTTGTGGATAACGAGCAATAAGCTCATCAGGAAGGTCAAAATGAAAATCAGAAACTTGCATCGTTATATGCCTCAAATTACAGCAGGCAGGTAGTATAGGCTGCCTTACTGCAATTTCAAGGAAAGATGGGATTTGCAGGCTAATTTGCGGATATTATCTGTTTATTCTCGCCCCCGTGAAACTCGCCGCCAATAGACCACCAACATCAGTAATAGCAAACTTATCATTCCGACACTGCCGCCGCTGTCTGATTTTACGACTGGCACCCTACCGGCATTACGATAATCCGACAGAAACGGGTTAATACTAAAGTCCCTTTCGGGTAATGTGCCAATCGTGCTCCCCGTTTCATCTTCAATCCAGGGAATATAATACGCCACCTCGGTATACACTCCGGGCAGATCGCTCGCACAGCCTTCGCCGAAGCTGACCAGACCGATTAACCGTAAACCAAAATCACGGTCACCGGCTGCCTGCGGATCTTGCCAAACCAAGGGGCCGCCCGAGTCACCAAAACAACTATCCCGACCTAACAGAGGTGAGGGTGAACTCGCGCATACATAAATGCTGTAATCACTTACAGTGATATTTGACTTCCACATAACGTCGCAGGTGGGATCAGGTACGCCGGATAGCAGCGTCTGCATTAACAACGTTGACGATGTGCCACTACCATCGGTACTTCCCCAACCAGAGACCAGTAAATTAGCAGGTCGGTCACTGTTTGCTACCCAACCATTCTCAAATTCATTATCCGCTCGCTTCTGGGTTTCCGTATTGGCAACCTGAATCGGTATCGCACCGGCTGACGCCGGTTCCGACAGCACTAATAGCGCAATATCATTCCTAAAACTGATCGGATCAAAATCAGGATGCCGGACTCTTTTGTCCACCGCAATTGCGTTGGTGCTACTGGCACTGAAAACACTGGTAATACCTGCCCATACCTGGATATTTTCAGTTGACACGAGCGCTGAACCATTTTGTATACAGTGCGCTGCAGTTAGCACGACCTTAGGGGTAATCAAGACACCACCACAAATGAATGTCTGCCCCCCCGCAGAGCCAGGAAAAGTCAAGTTAATGTAAACCTGCCAGGGAATTTCATTGGTGGATGATTCAATTCCTCCAATTATTTTAGGGGTCACCGTCTGCTCAGCAGCAAACACTTGAATCGCGAACAGCGTATTCCAATACAACAGGAAGCCTAGCAACAACTTAGCCATGGAATAATACCCATTGGGGATACCGTTCATTGATTATATGACACAAATCACTTTTTAACCGTCAAATAACACAGCCCCTACCAAATGGTAACTTTGCGTTTTTTTGACTATGGTCATAGGTAGTTACGTCAATATTCGCTACATTCAGAGAGGACAAGGAAAGAATAATTTTTGTCTTATTGCAGCTGGAGGTTTGTATGTTTACTGTCTCAGATATGATGACTCCTCATCCTCATACGCTTAGTCCCTCTCATACCCTGGCCGATGCCAAAAAAATGATGGCAGAGCAAGGGATACGACATATCCCCATCACCAATGATGAAAACCAGCTGGTCGGTTTAGTGACTCAGCGGGATGTATTAGCCGCTCAGGAATCAAGTTTAGAGCATTTTAGCAAAGCCAACGCGATCTCCACCTTGGATGTCTCGCTGGATCAATGTATGAACCGGACATTGCTCAGCGTCAATTCTCATGCAGGCTTAAAAGAAGCGGCCACCTATATGCAAAAGCATAAAATTGGTTGTTTACCTGTTACTCATCAGAAGAAACTGGTGGGGATCATTACCGATTCCGATTTCGTGTCTATTGCAATTAACCTGCTAGAAATTCAGGAAGAAATTGAACCGCTGAATGAAGACGAAGCCTAATTGGTTTTAGTTTTGTTATAAATCGCGAATTTCCTAACTCACGGGCATCTTGCTGCCGCTAAACAGCAACGCAAACGCCAGTTGTCATATATCTAACCAGCTCAACATACAGCGAAAGCCCTGAATCTCGTCTCTTGAGCTGAGTTGGAGATAACCCCCATAAAAAAGGGGGAGCAACGAGTGCTCCCTGACTTACCAAAAACGATAACAACGATTTGCTAGGATAGATTGTACAAAACCAGTCTGGTTAGAATTGATCTTCTTCCGTTGAGCCGGTCAGTGCGGTGACTGACGACTGGCCGCCCTGGATGGTATTGGTCATTTTATCGAAATACCCCGTGCCCACTTCCTGCTGGTGTGCAACGAAGGTATAACCACGCTCAGCAGCGGCAAACTCCGGACGCTGTACCTTTTCAACATAGTGCCGCATGCCTTCACCCTGCGCATAAGCATGCGCCAGCTCAAACATGTTGAACCACATGTTATGAATACCTGCCAGTGTTATAAACTGATACTTGTAGCCCATGTCTGACAGCTCTTGCTGGAACTTAGTGATCGTTTCAGCATCAAGATTTTTCTCCCAGTTAAAAGACGGCGAGCAGTTGTATGCCAGTAACTGATCCGGATACTGAGCATGAATGGCTTCGGCAAACTTACGCGCCTCTTCCAGACAAGGTTTTGCGGTTTCGCACCAGATAAGATCAGCATATGGTGCGTAAGCCAAGCCACGAGAAATAGCCTGATCTATGCCCGCACGTACACGGTAGAACCCTTCCGCGGTACGTTCGCCAACAATAAAGTCGTTATCATATGAATCACAATCTGACGTTAACAAATCAGCCGCGTTAGCATCAGTACGGGCAATAACAAGTGTCGTGGTACCTGCCACGTCAGCGGCTAGGCGTGCTGCAACTAACTTTTGCACCGCTTCCTGGGTCGGTACCAGTACCTTGCCCCCCATATGACCACATTTTTTCACTGAAGCAAGCTGATCTTCAAAGTGTACCCCTGCCGCTCCGGCATCAATCATATTACGCATCAATTCATAGGCGTTCAGCACCCCGCCAAAACCGGCTTCGGCATCTGCGACAATCGGCAAGAAATAATCAATACCTTCTTCCGGGCTGCCGCCATTTGCCCACTGGATTTGATCGGCACGACGGAATGCATTGTTAATACGGGTTACGACGGCAGGTACGGAATCAACCGGATACAATGATTGATCAGGGTACATAGTCGATGCGGTATTATTATCAGCAGCAACTTGCCAGCCTGATAAATAAATCGCTTCAATGCCCGCTTTTGCCTGCTGAACCGCCTGACCACCGGTTAGCGCCCCCAGACAGTTAACATATCCCTTTTTCGCCGAGCCATTGACCAGATCCCACAGCTTATCTGCACCGCGCTGGGCAATCGTATTAGCCGGGGCAAATGAACCACGTAGATTTATCACTTCCTCTGCGGTGTAAGTACGCTTTACGTGCTTCCAACGTGGATTTTCAGCCCAGTCTTTTTCAATAGCTTCAATTTGCTGCTGGCGAGTCAATGTCATAATGATGTCCCTCGTTTCATTTGGCGATAATCAACTTAACGCAATCGTTAATGTTTATTTTCTTTGGCAATGATTACGGTAAGTATTCATAGCCGGGTACAGTCAGGAAATTCACCAATTCATCACTGGTCGTGATTCGCGACATTAAATTCGCCGCTTCCTGATATTGTCCTTGTTGGAACCTGTCCCGTCCCAGTTCCTGTTCCAACACGATCAACTCTTCTTGTAACATCTGTTCAAACAAGGCCTTCGTCACAACGCTACCGTTGCTCAGCGACTTTCCGTGTTTAATCCACTGCCAGATTGATGCCCGTGAAATTTCCGCGGTGGCGGCATCTTCCATCAGACCGTAGATCGGTACACAGCCATTGCCGGTGATCCAGGATTCGATATATTGCACCGCAACGCGAATGTTATGCCGCATCCCCTCTTCAGTACGTTCGCCTTCGCAAGGTTCTAGTAATTCGGCAGCGGTAATTGGGGCGTCTTGTTCGCGGCTAATGTCCAACTGGTTGCTACGATCACCCAGCACTTTGTCAAAAACGGCTTTTGCCGTATCAGCCAGCCCGGGGTGTGCAACCCAAGTACCGTCATGGCCATTTTTCGCTTCCAGTGACTTGTCGGTCTGAATTTTATTCAGCACCCATTCATTACGATCAGGATCTTTGGACGGAATAAAGGCCGCCATACCGCCCATCGCAAACGCCCCTCGCCGGTGGCAGGTCCGAACCAGTAATCGTGAGTAAGCATTAAGGAAGGGTTTTTCCATGGTGACCACCTGACGATCCGGCAAGACCCTGTCAGGGTAATTACGTAATGTTTTGATATAGCTAAATATATAATCCCAACGCCCACAATTGAGGCCTACAATATGTTCTTTCAGGCTGTAGAGAATTTCATCCATCTCAAACACTGCTGGCAAAGTTTCAATCAATACCGTGGCTTTAATGGTGCCGCGAGAAAGACCGAATTCATCTTCGGCAAAACTGAACACATCACTCCACCAGGCCGCTTCCTGATAAGCCTGCAGCTTAGGCAGATAAAAATACGGACCACTGCCTTTAGCCAGCAACTGTTTGTAGTTATGGAAAAAATACAAGGCAAAATCAAATAATGCCCCGGGGATCGGCTCCCCCTGCCATAACAGATGTTTCTCAGGCAAATGAAGGCCGCGAACCCGGCAGATCAGCGCCGCAGGATCATCGCAGAGCTTGTACTCTTTCCCATTTTCCGGATTGGTATAACTTATCGTTCTATTGATCGCGTCGCGAAGGTTTCGCTGCCCATCCAGCACCTCATCCCAGGCTGGTGAAAAGGAGTCTTCAAAGTCAGCCATGAACACTTTCACGTTCGCATTCAGGGCATTGATCACCATTTTCCGATCAACCGGTCCGGTAATCTCGACCCGGCGATCCTGTAGATCGTCGGGGATCCCCTGAATCGTCCAGTCACTATCACGAATATGCGAAGTTTCAGGAAGAAAATCCGGTAACGTACCGGCATCGATTGCAGCCTGACGAGCCTCGCGGGCAGCTAGCAGTTCAGGCACTCGGGAAGCAAAGCGCTGTACTAAGCGCTCTAAAAACTGCAGAGCCTCATCGCTAAGGATCTCTTGTTGTTCTGATGTCAGCGTCGTCTGTAATGACAGCTTAACATGGTGATTCGGTATACTTCCTTTATCCGTCATCGCTCCCTCCCCTACCTTCACTTGTAACTTAATCACTACTTTTATCAGTAATGACCGCAATTACTCTTATCCCACCAGCTACCTTAACGGCTTCTTTACGTTGCCGTAACAAATCTGCAAAAGCAAGTAGATATTTTTTGCTCACATCAAACCAACCACACCTGATGGCAATAAAAACAGTAGCTTAATAAGTGTAGAGCAAAAACTCAAAACGCCAAATTAAAACAAAAATCAGGAAAAAGTTCGGTAGGCATTATGCTCACCGAACGACGGTATATTTGTAATGAGTTACGTAATTAAATTACACAAAAGGTGAGATCTAACGCGAAATAAAAAACCGTTTAAAACATGGGATAAGTAAAACGAGTCTAAAAAACAAACAAATAACAGGCACTTATAAATACAATCTGCTCACAATTCATACCAAAAAAGCATACCTGCTTATTCACCCTGTTTCATTTATTCGCGAAGCGAAATAGAATAAACCTACAAAATGGCAACCTTGACGCCCCTTTCAGGAAGATGAAATATACCAATAAATGCTAAATTAAAAGAATATCATGCTGTCAAAAAGGAAGGACTGACAGCACGGCCTCAACATTGCTACAAAAGCCCTTCAACAATATCTGCCAAGCCATTAAATGTCTGAATCCGACTGGACGTCGGCCGCCAAACCAAGCCAATTTGACGATATGCTGCCTGGCCCGGAGGTTCGACAACGACTAGGTTTTGATTATCCAGCAAACCATGATCAATCGCCATCTGGGGAATAAAGGTAGTGCCCAAACCATTGGCCACCATTTGGACTAAGGTATGTAAACTGGTTGCGGTAAAAGGATTAATTTTCTCTTTGGTTGTGAGTTTGCATGCTGAAACCGCGTGTTCAGTTAAGCAATGTTCTTTCTCCAGCAGGAAAACAGATTCATCGGGTAAATCAGCATATCGAAGTGGAACGTTCACTTTTTCCGCCTGATTTTTACTGATCACCATTTTGAACGCATCACGGCCAACAATCTTGCTATGCATACCGTTAATCTCAATGGGCAAGGCGAGGATCAAGACATCCATTTCACCATTTCTCAGCGCTGCCAGCAGATTCGTCGTGGTATCTTCTCGTAATAACAAGTGAAGGTTTGGATGCAGCCGGTTTACCTCTTGCACTAAGTCACACAGAAGAAAAGGGGCGATCGTCGGAATACAGCCCACCCGCAACTTTCCTTCCATACCATCACCGGTACATTTAGACAGTTCCATTAAATCCTGGCTACGCGCCAGTAACTCACGGGATCGGGTAACCACCTCTTCGCCCATAGAGGTGAAAACCAGAGATTTATTATCGCGCTCGATCAGTTGACTACTCAGCAACTCTTCCAGGTTCTGAATACCAGAGCTCAAAGTAGACTGACTGACAAAGCATTTTTTTGCCGCCTCACCAAAGTGACGGGTTTCAAACAGCGTCACCAGATAGTGAAGCTGTTTTAGAGAGGGAAACTTTGTCATCGTTTTTTCCGATTGCTTCAATCTGTTTATTCCGCTTTTTTCAATCTACCAGTTTCGCTATAGTTTGTCTCGTCCAAACAAGGAGCCCACCGAAAAGGTCGGCACCAAAACGAATATTGTAGGAGCACCAAAATGGTACTAGTAGGTCGTCAAGCACCAGATTTTACTGCTGCAGCTGTTTTAGGTAACGGCGAAATCGTTGATAACTTCAACTTTGCAGAGTTTACTAAAGGTAAGAAAGCGGTAGTTTTCTTCTACCCACTAGACTTCACTTTTGTTTGCCCATCAGAGCTAATTGCTTTTGACAAGCGTTTTGAAGATTTCCAGGCTAAAGGCGTTGAAGTTATCGGTGTTTCTATCGATTCTCAGTTCTCTCATAACGCATGGCGCAACACGGCTGTTGAAAACGGCGGTATCGGTCAGGTTAAATACCCGCTAGTTGCGGATGTGAAGCACGAAATCTGCAAAGCGTACGATGTCGAGCACCCAGAAGCAGGTGTTGCTTTCCGCGGTTCTTTCCTAATTGACGAAGACGGTGCAGTACGTCACCAAGTGGTTAATGATTTGCCTCTAGGCCGTAACATTGACGAAATGCTACGTATGGTTGACGCACTTAATTTCCACCAGAAAAACGGTGAAGTTTGCCCGGCACAGTGGGAAGAAGGTAAAGCGGGTATGAACGCATCGCCAAAAGGTGTTGCTGACTACCTGTCTGAGCACACTGCAGACCTGTAAGTCTCAGCAAGCACAAGAATGCTACAAGCAGCACCCCGCTCAACGGTGTTGTGGCAACAAACGCGATAGCGTAAAGCCAAAGTCAGCCGCAAGGCAAAAAAATAATGAGGCCCGGACCACCGGGCCCTTTTTCGATCTAAGTTCGGGGTTTCGAACGACTACTCCCCAAAGACTCTCGCATCTTGCATCTCGCATCTCGCATCTCGCATCTCGCATCTCGCATCTCGCATCTCGCATCTTAAGATAATATCTCGCGCTTCCTTGTCGCCACTCCTTAAGCAATGAATTACACTGCCAATATGTTCCCAACCGTTTTGTATCACTATGATTAACCATATCGAAGTCTGTATCGATAATCTCGAATCGTTGCATTATGCCCGACACGGTGGCGCAACCCGCATTGAGCTTTGCTCATCATTAGCGCTTGGCGGCTTAACCCCCAGCCTCGGTTTTATGAAGCAAGCCATAAAACATGTCCATATTCCTGTGTATGCCATGATCCGCCCTCGTCAGGGGGACTTTTTGTTTTCAGATGATGAAATTGAACTGATGCTGGAAGATATTCATGCCGCCAAACAAGCTGGCCTGCAAGGTGTCGTGGTCGGTGTTTTAACCGCCCAAAGCCAGATCAACCGAGATGTACTGGCAACGCTGGTAAAAGAAGCCAAGGGGTTAGGCGTTACTTTCCACCGCGCAATTGATCAGTGTCTGGAGCCTTTTGAAGCCCTGGATACGATTATGTCGGCAGGTTGTGAGCGAGTACTTACATCCGGACTTAAAGCCAATGCTCTGGCAGGTGCTGATACTATTGCCCGTATGGTGCAGCATTGCGGAAATCATTTGAGTATCATGGCCGGAGCCGGTGTTACGGCGGAGAACGCGGCGGAAATTATCGCTAAAAGTGGTATCAAAGAAATCCACCTCTCCGGTAAAAGTACCCGCCCCAGCCATATGATCAACGTTGCCCGTCAGGCACATATGGGCAGTGCTGATATTGATGACTTCCTTATCCCGGTAACCTCTGCCGAGAAAATTGCGGCGGTGGTAAAAGCAATTCGATAATAATAGCGATTTAATCACCCGCTAACAAAGAGCCTGAAATTGCAGGCTCTTTCATCTATACGGTTACCAGCCAATCACCTCTTTTGCCGGATACCGGGCATCCAGCATTACCGTATATGTCTTAACGGATACATCATTAATCCTTATTTATTCTTTTTCGCATCAACAATACAGAAAGACCTACTAATAGCTGATGTGAATTTGTCACAACGTTTAATTCGTCACCGTGCTGATCTGGCATTACTCTTAATAACAATGAGGAGTGTAATAACTGAGCGGAGTCTGACATGACCAATAGTCCATCAGCCAAAAAACTAAAAAAGAAAGATTATGATCGTGAGCTCAAACGGTTACAGGTTGAGCTGGTTAAGCTGCAGGAATGGATTAAGCACCGCGGGCTTAAAGTGGTCGTCATTTTTGAAGGGCGGGACGCGGCGGGAAAGGGCGGCGTGATAAAACGGATCACAGAAAAACTTAACCCTCGGGTATGCCGGATCGCAGCCTTACCCAAGCCAACCGAGAGAGAGAAAACCCAATGGTATTTCCAGCGCTATGTCGCCCACCTTCCCTCGGCAGGAGAAATCGTGCTGTTTGACCGCAGCTGGTACAACCGGGCAGGAGTCGAAAAAGTGATGGGGTTTTGCAGCGATGAGGAATACGATGAGTTTCTCCGTTCATGTCCTGAATTTGAGTGCATGCTGCTGCGCTCCGGAATTATATTGCTGAAATACTGGTTCTCAGTTTCCGATGAAGAGCAGGAAAGTCGCTTCCTTAAGCGCATTCATACCCCGATAAAACGCTGGAAATTTAGCCCGATGGATCTTGAATCACGAGGCCGCTGGGCTGAATACTCAGCCGCGAAAGATCGCATGTTTGACCATACCGATACCAGGCAATGTCCGTGGTGGGTGGTAGACGCAGATGACAAGAAAAAGGCGCGGATCAATTGTATCTCACACCTGCTGTCCCATATCCCTTATGAAGAGCTCCACTACCCTCATATTGAGCTGCCGGAAGTCAACAAGGAGCGATATATTCGAGCCCCTGCAGACAGCCAGACCTTTGTGCCCAACCGGTTTTCCGATCATAAATGATAAGAAGAAAAGTGAGAAATAACACATCAAGAAATCGAAGCAAACCGGATTATTTTAAGACATTTTCGAACTCATCCGGGTTAGTGTGCCGTATATCTTTGCCTTTAACGAAATAGATAATGTATTCGCAAATATTCTGACAGCGATCACCGACACGCTCGATTGAACGTGCCGACCACATCACCTGCAGCACATTCGGAATAGAGCGTGGATCTTCCATCATATAGGTCATCAGCTGGCGAATAATGGCCTCGTATTCCCGATCAATGCGATCATCCTCTTGATAGACTTCAATCGCGGCTTTGACGTCCATACGGGCGAAGGCATCTAATACCTCATGCAACATTTTAACCGCATGCTGACCCAGAGACTCCAGCGATACCAATAAGGTGTACTGCTTATTGGTAAAATTCTCCAGCGCCACTTTCGCAATGCTTTCCGCGACATCGCCAATACGTTCCAAATCCGTAATGGTTTTGATAATCGCAATCACCAGGCGCAAATCACTGGCGGTTGGCTGACGTTTAGCAATAATACGGGTGCATGCCTCATCAATCGCCACTTCCATGGCATTGACCTTGTGATCACCTTTTATAACCCGCTTAGCCAGTTCAGCATCTTGCCGGTGCATCGCTTTCAGTGCATCTGCCAGTTGCTGTTCAACCAGTCCTCCCATGGCTAAGACATGGGTACGTATACTTTCTAACTCGGCATTAAACTGGCCAGATATATGTCGGCCCAGGCTTAAATTATCCAACATGTTGCGACTCCCTAACCGTATCGGCCGGTAATGTAATCTTCGGTGCGTTTCTCTTTCGGAGTGGTAAAAATATCGTTTGTATTGCTATATTCCACCAGCTCTCCCATATGCATGAAGGCGGTTTGATCTGACACCCTTGCGGCCTGCTGCATATTATGAGTCACAATGATCACTGTATATTTGGTTTTCAATTCATTGATCAGCTCTTCAATCGTCAGCGTTGAGATCGGATCCAGTGCTGACGTTGGTTCATCGAGTAATAATACCTCGGGCTCAATCGCTATCGCCCGGGCAATTACCAAGCGCTGCTGCTGACCACCCGACAAACCAAACGCATTCTCATGCAGGCGATCTTTCACTTCATCCCACAAGGCCGCGGCCCGTAGCGAGCTTTCAACTGCATCATCTAAGACTCGGCGGTCGCGGCTCCCCTGCAGCCGCAGACCATAAACCACATTTTCATAAATTGATTTAGGAAACGGGTTAGGACGCTGAAAGACCATGCCAACCCGACGGCGTAACGAAGCCACATCGACCTTGCTATCATAGATATTCTGGCCATGAAGCATGATTTCCCCATCAACACGACAGCCTTCAACCAGCTCATTCATCCGGTTGATACAGCGTAATAAGGTTGACTTACCACACCCCGACGGGCCGATAAAAGAGGTCACCTGGCCTTTGGCAATCCGCATATTAATATTAAACAGTGCCTGCGTATTACCGTAATGCAAATCCAGCCCTTTAATCGACAGCGCGGTTTTCTCTTCGGGCAACGAGGCTAAATCTAATGGCTTAAAAAATCCCATTGTAGTGTTAACTGAAAGCATGTATTTACTCGCTATTGCTCGACTCGTTACTGCTCCAAAGAGCGGAACTTCTCACGCAGATGATTTCGAATCCCGATCGCGGTTAAATTCAACCCGACAATCACCGTAACCAATAAAAATGACGTTGCGTAAACCAGCGGGCGTGCCGCTTCAACATTGGGGCTCTGAAAACCGACATCATAAATATGATAGCCAAGGTGCATAAACTTACGATCCAAATGCACATATGGAAAATGACTGTCGACCGGCAGGGTCGGTGCCATTTTTACCACCCCCACCAACATGAGAGGGGCGACTTCGCCGGCCGCTCGGGCCACGGCTAAAATTAACCCGGTCATGATTGCCGGACTGGCCATTGGCAGTACAATACGCCATAAGGTTTCCGCTTGGGTTGCCCCTAAAGCCAGAGAGCCATGACGTACCGAATTAGGAATTCGAGCTAACCCTTCTTCGGTCGACACAATCACAACAGGCAACGTAAGAATCGCCAGGGTTAACGCCGACCACAAAATACCCGGTGTGCCAAACGTTGGCGTCGGCAGTTGATCCGAGAAGAAAACGTCATCAATGGTTCCCCCCACCATATAAACGAAGAAGCCTAAACCAAACACCCCATAAACGATAGAAGGTACACCGGCAAGATTAATCACAGCGACGCGGATCAGTTTGGTAAAACCATTTTTACCCGCGTACTCATGAAGGTAAACGGCAGCCATGACACCTAATGGGGTCACTATAATGCTCATCAGTAACACCATGAATACGGTGCCAAAAATTGCCGGAAAGACACCGCCTTCAGTATTAGCTTCGCGCGGATCGTCGGTCAGGAACATCACCACCTGACTCCCCCAATGGGCGACTTTGCCGCTGAATGTCAGATCGTTCGGATACCAGACGTCTAAGATCTGCTCCATTGGAAGCTTGACCTCAACACCGTCCATGTCACGTACAATTAATGCATCGTCCACCAGCTTTTGTTGTAACGCAAACAAGCGCTGTTCAATCCGGCTGTAGTCTTGTTGCAGCTGTTGCTGCTCCTGCGCTATCGCCAACTTGGCTGTGTCAGTAAGCTGGTTATTGAGCAACAGCTTGTGCTCTTTTAACCTCAGCTGCTCCAGCCGCCGGTTAATATTGCCAATGTCTATTTGCTGCAAGTTATCTCGCTCAGTGCGAACCTGCGCCGCTTCGGCCAGCCTCTGTGATAACTCACTGACCTGACGTGGTTGATTCTCATTGATTAAGCCAACCGGGTAACCATAGAATTTACCGTTTTTATCACGATCTATCACCGCAATATTATCAGCGAGGGCCTGATGGTCTATCTGAAGATCCAGCAGGGTTATAAAGTCGAGTTCGACCCGCTCTCGGTTACCGGTTTTAATCAGATAACGGGTAACGCTGTCCCCTTCAACCGCAGAGACATCAATCCCCGCCTCCTCTAATTGCTTAATCGGGATACGCTGGCGTTCATAGATTTCTCCGATGATAACCTGCTTATTGCCATCGAGCGTGACATCAAACTGATACACAGGTGCCGGCCAGAAGAAACTGAGTCCCTTCCAGCCAATCAGCAATAGCAAACCTAATACCGCAATCAGACTCAAACTTACGGCTCCGGCCGTTAGCCATATCCAGGGCGAACCTGATTTAAACCATTTCCCCATCAAGCATTCACTTTAATCGTAGTCATTGCACATATTCCGCTAACTGCTCAGCCAGGTGAACAGCGACATTATAACGAACTGTATTTTTCGCGCAGCCGCTGGCGAACCAGCTCGGCAATGGTGTTAAAAACAAAGGTAGCAATAAATAACACAAAGGCCGCCAGGAATAATACCCGATAGTGAGAGCTGCCCACCTCAGACTCCGGCATTTCAATCGCAATCGTCGCCGACAAGGTCCGTAACCCTTGCAGCACATTCCAGTCCATAATCGGGGTGTTGCCTGTCGCCATCAGCACGATCATCGTCTCACCAACAGCCCGTCCTAGTCCCATCATAATGGCCGAAAAAATCCCCGGGCTGGCCGTTAATAACACGACCTTGGTTAAGGTCTGCCAGTGCGTCGCCCCTAATGCCAGCGAGCCATTGGTCAGATGGCTAGGCACCGAGAAAATCGCATCTTCGGCAATGGAAAAAATAGTCGGGATCACCGCAAACCCCATTGCGATACCAACGACTAGGGCATTGCGCTGATCGTAGCCAATTCCCCATTCATTGGTGAGATAAATACGGACATCACCGTCAAACAACCACTGTTCAACATACGGACTCGCCGTAAAGCAGGCATATCCCAACAACACTATCATCGGCGTCAAAATCGCAATATGCAGGCCATTGGGTAATTTATGACGCCATTGCCCCGGCAGCACAGACCAGCTCCACCCCATCAGCAGAATCATCAGCGGTAACATGACCAGACTCATGACGATCCCCGGCAAGAAATCTTCAACAATCGGCGCCAGCCACAAACCAGCCAGAAAGCCTAAAATCACGGTGGGCAGCGCTTCCATGATCTCAACCGTCGGCTTAATCACACTTCGCATTGCCGATGACATAAAATAGGCGGTATAAATTGCGCCAGCCAATGCCAGCGGGATAGCAAAGAACATCGCATACATCGCAGCTTTCAATGTGCCGAATATAATCGGGACTAAGCTAAGCTTAGGTTCAAACTCATCACTGGCAGAGGTAGATTGCCAGACATAATCCGGTTCGGGATACCCTTCGTACCAAACTTCCTGCCATAACGATGAAAAACCTATTTCCGGATGGGTATTGTGAACCGCATAAAGATGCCATTCATTCCCCGTTACCGCCAACAGGCGATCAGCCCGGGGGGAAATAGCCACCGTGTCCGGCGCTGCGGTAAACAGCTTACCTTGATACAAGGCACTCTTATCCGCAGTGTAGTAGGCCGATAAGCTCCCATTTTTCTGAATAGCAAAAAAACCTTTGCGATAATATTCCGGCACCAGCTGTACTAACGCACTATCTGATAAAGTAAATTCCCGTGCTTTTACCAGCGATCGTTTACCCTTGGCCAGTATTTCAAACCACTGCGACACCGTATTGTCATCAGTGGTGATCAGTAACGAGTTGGCGCCTGATAGCAAATCAATTTTTAAAGGCTTGCCCTGACCATCACTGACATCAACAACCTCTCGAGTTTGGGAGTCCGAACCGTTAATGGCCACCACGTAGAGATAATTGCCGCTCAGCAGATACAAGGTACGCCCATCAGGCGTAACCGCCAGATCGGTAATCTTGTGCGGGGTATTACTAATTTCAAATACATCGCTCTGCCATTCCAGCTGGCGGGTTAACAGGTTATCTTGTCCGGAAAATGTCATCGCAACAAGACGGTGATCAGCCGTCTTGCCGACCACAAGGGCGTTTTCTGTTCGTACCGATACGGCCAGTTGCGTAATGGCCTGCCCCAGTGGATCGAGTAAGAAAGAGGGTTGTCCTAGCGGGTAGTCAATCTCAGTCGTCGTGACTCTTTGGTTGTTTGGAAATGTCACCCGAAATACGGGCTTTACAATAGTGACCCGTCCATCCCGGTTACCATATGCAAATACAGCGTCACGCGGTAAACTCTTAGCGAAGCTTGTGGGGTATTGAGCGACGGAATGTTGGCTAACGATCTCGCCAGCCTGGTCTTGTGGCATCAGCCGAACAAAACTCAGCTCACCCTGCTGTGACAGCCGGTAAGCCAGATCATTATGCTCTTCGATACCCATTGCTGCCGTGGTATCAGTGAACGGAAGGGTAAAAGTCTGCTGCTGCTTTACGGTCACCGAAGAGAAGATGGGCACGGTAACATACAGTAAATAGAAAAAAATCAGTACTAAGGTAAGCAAGACAAAAATGCCACCAGCAGTCACTCCATAACGCGCAAACCGGTCTTTTAAACGTCGACTACGGCTTTCTCCCATCAAAAATGCGCTGGCGTCTGCCATTATTACCTCAAACTTTTTTCATGTTTACTTATGTATCTAAGCCGACTCAAGATGCAACAGTTCTGAGTCTCAAAATGACTTGAGTATATTATGTCTTTTTAATGACATTTTCGTGACAATTATAACTGTATTCAGTCCACCAGTTAGCCGTCAATTAGAATGACATAAAGTGACCATAGAATATCATTATTCTTAACCCTTTAAGACCTCAGACTGATTTAAATCACAGGATTCTCTATCGATCTGGACAGAATCAAAACATGCTCTGATAATGAATTAGTGTCGGATATAAACCGTTGACATACATATTTGCCTATCACGGAAAAGGAAATTCGTTATGAAGCACCTCATCATCACTGTTATTGGTAAAGATCGTCCAGGCTTAGTGGAACTGCTTTCAGATACGGTCTACCAAAATAATGGTAACTGGCTCAGTAGCAGTCTCAGTAAACTGGCGGGGCAATTTGCCGGTATCCTGCAAATCGAAGTCGCCCCCCAACACATTCCGGAGTTAAGCAAAGCGCTATCTCACATTGATGAGCTTCAGATCCACATTGTCGAAGATCAAAGCCAAGCACTACCATCGCTGACGCTGCATCAGCTCACAGTCACCGTTAATGATCGCCCCGGCATTGTCAAAGAGGTAACAACTCTGTTCAATCAACTGGGTATCAACATCCATAAACTAAAAACCGACACCCAAAGTGCACCTAACTGGGGCTACCCTATTTTTAAGGCTCACTTCCTATTAGAACTGCCTGCCAACCTTGAACTCGGTTTTGTCCAGCAAGAGCTTGAAAAACTGGCTGACGATCTCACGATCGATATTGATGACAGTGTACCGGCATAAGTTGTGAAACAGACAAATGAGTACGGACCCCCTTTATATTGAGAAAGAGCTAAGTTGGCTTTCATTTAATGAACGTGTTCTTCAAGAGGCTGCCGACAAGTCTGTTCCTCTGGTAGAGCGCGTCCGTTTTTTAGGGATTTTTTCCAACAACACCGATGAATTTTATAAAGTCAGGTTTGCTGATATCAAGCGCCGTATATTGATCAGTCAAGTACAGGGGGGGGACGAAAATGCTAAGCACCTGCTCAGCAAGATCCAGAGCCGGGTACTTAAAATGAATCAGGATTTTGATACGTTATATAATGAAATTCTGCTGGAGATGGCAAGGCGCCATATCTTTCTGGTCAATGAACTTCAGCTTGAAGAATATCAGCAAAACTGGCTACGCCGATATTTCCGCAATACGATTTTGCCTCATGTCACTCCGATCCTGCTCACCGAAAACATCAACCTGTTGCAGTTCCTAAAGGATGAATACTCGTACCTGGCGATTGAAATGCAACAAGGGGAGAACAAGCGTTACGCGTTAATTGAAATTCCGACCGACCAGCTACCCCGCTTTATTCAGCTTCCCGAGCCAAAGGGCAGGCGTCGCACCACTTTAATTCTGCTAGATAATGTCATCCGTTTCTGCCTCGACGATATCTTCAGTGGCTTCTTTGAATATGACAGACTTGAAGCCTATTCAATGAAGATGACCCGTGATGCGGAATATGACTTAAGCCAGGAGATGGAACACAGCCTGCTTGAGCAGATGTCGGAAGGCCTGAACCAGCGCCTGACCGCGATGCCGGTCCGCTTTGTCTATCAGCGAGAGATGCCGGGGAATATGATCGATGTTCTGTGCAGCCTGCTAAAAGTCTCCAGCTATGACAGTATCATTCCCGGTGGCCGCTACCATAACTTCAAAGACTTTATCGACTTTCCGAATGTCGGACGAAAATACCTGGAAAACCCAGCCTTGCCACCGCTCCAGAGCTATCAGTTTACCCGTGCGCGCAATGCCTTTGCTGCTATCAAAGCGCAAGATATTCTTCTCTACTATCCCTATCACACCTTCAATCATGTCACCGAGCTGGTGCGTCAGGCGTCTTACGATCCCAAGGTCTGCAGCATAAAGATTAGTCTTTATCGCGTCGCCAAACATTCGCGGATCATCGATTCAATGATTGATGCCGCCAACAATGGCAAACAGGTCACCGTCGTGGTCGAACTGCAGGCACGATTTGATGAGGAGGCCAATATTGAATGCTCTCGCCGCCTCACTGAAGCCGGGGTTCATGTGGTATTTGGCGTTCCGGGATTAAAAATTCACTCTAAGCTGTGTTTGATCACCCGCAGGGAAGACGACAAGCTGGTGAGGTACGCACATATCGGTACCGGTAACTTCAATGAAAAAACGGCCCGGATCTATACCGATTTCTCATTAATGACCTGTGATCAGGAACTTGCCAATGAAGTCCGACAAGTCTTCGGCTACATTGAAGATCCTTATCGCCCGGTACAATTTTCGCACCTGATCGTATCGCCACTCAATTCTCGTGCGCGCCTGTACGATTTGATCGATCGTGAAATCGCTCATGCTCGGCAGAATCTCTCATCCGGTATTACACTTAAGGTAAATAATCTGGTCGATAAAGACTTGATTAACATGCTCTATCAAGCCAGCAGCCATGGCGTAAAAATCAGGCTAATTATACGTGGTATGTGCGCGTTGATCCCCGGTATCAAAGGGATCAGTGACAATATATCAGCAATCAGCATTATTGATCGCTTCCTTGAACATCCTCGGGTCGCGGTTTTTGAAAACAATGGCGATCCGGATGTCATGATCTCTTCCGCCGACTGGATGACCCGTAATATCGATAATCGCATCGAGGTCGGTTGCCTGATCCGTGACCCGGCCCTGAAGAAAAAAACAATCGATATTCTGAATATCCAGCTTACCGACACCGTGAAAGCACGAGTACTCGACAAAGCGATGAGCAACCAATACGTACCGCGAGGCAACCGACGGAAAATACGGTCGCAGTTAGCCATTTACGATTACCTTAAGCAAAGCGAAAAACAACTGAAAAAACAGGCCGAAAAAGCGATGAATAATAATGATACCTGATCACAGCCAGCGCCCTCGAGAAATAGCTGCTATCGACTTGGGCTCGAATAGTTTCCATATGGTCGTCGCCAGAGTTGTCGGGCAAAGCCTGCAAATCATCAGTCGGCATAAGCAACGTGTTCATCTGGCCTCTGGGCTGGATGCGCAACAAAACCTTGATCTGGCCGCCATTCGACGCGGTTTGACTTGTCTGGCAATGTTTGCGGAACGCCTGCAAGGGTTTGAACCGGAAAATGTTCGTATCGCTGCCACTTATACCTTACGCCAGGCCAGGAATGCGCATCTGTTTTTAAAACGAGCTGAAAGCATCATGCCCTACCCCATTGAGATCATTCCGGGTACCGAAGAAGCCCGCCTGATCTATTTAGGGGTCGCTCACACTCAGCCGGAAAGCGGTCGTAAGCTGGTGGTTGATATCGGTGGTGGCAGTACCGAACTCGTTGTTGGCGAAAACTTTGATACCAGGCTGCTCTATAGCAAGCACATGGGATGCGTGAGCTACAACCTGCACTACTTTACAGAAGGGAAAATCAACGGTGAAAATATGGCTGCAGCCCAACTGGCGGCTCAGCAAAAAATGGAAAACATTGCCAGCCAATACCATAAACAAGCCTGGGGTAAGGCGATTGGGTCATCCGGGACCATTAAGGCCATTCGCGAAGTGTTGATTGCTAAAGGATACAACGACGGGGTGATCACCAATAAACGGCTCAAGCAGCTGGTTGAACAGGTACTGTCGTTTAAAAATAGTGATGAGCTGGATTTGCCCGGGCTGAATGCCGATCGAAAACCGGTATTTGCCGCCGGCCTAGCCATATTAGCGGCCGTATTCCAGTCGCTGAAAATTGAAGAGATGGTTTATTCTGACGGTGCTTTGCGTGAAGGCCTGTTATATGAAATGGAAGATCGGTTCCGCCACAGCGACATCCGAACCCGCACCGCGAGCGCAATGGCAAGCCAGTACCATGTCGATCTTGATCAGGCGGCCCGAGTCAAAGTGTGCGCAGAAGATCTTTATGCTCAAATCGAACCACAACCGGGACCGGCTACATCTGAACTCTCAACGTTGCTCGGCTGGGGGGCATTGCTACATGAAGTCGGGCTAAGCATCAGTTACCCCGGCTTTCACCGTCACTCTGCGTACTTACTGCGACACAGCACCATGCCAGGGTTTAACCTGGAACAACAGACGGTACTGGCAACCCTAGCCCGCTTTCAGCGCAAGGCTCTTAAGCTGGAAGAAATGCCGGAACTCAGTATTTATAAACGCAAGCACCTTTACCCATTGATCCGTACCCTGCGACTGGCTGTTACGTTAAATGGCCAGAGAACCGATGAGCCGCTGCCGAAGATACTTGTCAAAGCAGATAGAGAATCATGGGAGTTAACCCTGCCAGCAGGCTGGCAAGAAAATAACAAGCTGCTGGCGGCTGACTTACTGAGAGAACAAGAGTATTGGGCAAAGGCCGGATGGGAACTGGCTATTGATTCATAATGGGCAATTAAGCGAGCACATGCTAAAGCCCTAAACGCGCTAAATTCACGCCCACAATTGTGGCAGGTAAAGGGATATAACCATCTTTCTCGACAATCTGCTGACCATTACGAGACAGGATGAACCGAATAAATTCGGCCTGAATGGGAGGCAATGGTTTGTTCGGGTGCTTATTGACATAAAGATAGAGATAACGCGCCAGCGGGTAGTGACCATTAATCGAATTCTCGATGGTGGCATCAATATAATCAGTCCCTTTTCGGGCAATCGGAATAGCGCGTATTCCAGTGGTTTTATACCCGATGCCAGAATAGCCGATTGAGTTTAGAGAGGTCGACACCGACTGAACCACCGATGCTGATCCCGGTTGTTCATTGACATTATTGCGAAAATCGCCCTGGCATAAAGCACGCTTCTTAAAATAACCATAGGTGCCAGATACCGAGTTACGACCAAACAATTGGATATCACGCACTGCCCATTTTCCCGTCAGGCCTAATGCCCCCCAGCGAGTGATCGGCTGCGTCCCCCCACATCGTAACGTTCGGGAATAAATTGCATCGAGCTGTTCGAAATTCATCCCCTGCAATGGGTTATCTTCATGAACAAAAACCGCCAGCGCATCAATTGCAACACGAACCGCTGTTGGTTTATAACCATATTCACGTTCAAAAGCCTGAATTTCTTTCGACTTCATCTGCCGGCTCATAGGACCCAGCTGAGCCGTCGCTTCAGTCAAAGCCGTCGGCGCAGTGGATGATCCCGCGGCCTGAATTTGAATGTTCACATTCGGATACTGGCGTTTAAACTCTTCCCCCCAGTAAGTCATCAGATTCGCCAGCGTATCAGAGCCAACCGATGACAGGTTGCCGGCAATACCGCTCACCCTTTGATAGTCCGGCAATTCAGCCTCTACAGCCCAGGCCGAACGGCCGAAAAGCAGGGCCAGCGATAGCAATACAAGGCGAACCATTCTCTCGGAGGTTCGGAACATCATTGTCATAAAACAGGCTTTATCCTTTTCGTGATTGTTGTGACGCAACGACAACATTGACCGTCACTGGCCGCCGCGATGTTCCGCCCTTCTTGCGGAGCATATTACGCCACCTTCTTCACCAGCCGCTGCGGCAAGGTGAACGAGAAAGTACTGCCTTCGCCTAGCACACTTTCAATTTCAAGTTGCGAGTCATGGTGGCTTAACGCATGTTTCACAATTGCCAGACCTAAGCCACTGCCCCCGGTCTCTCGGGAACGCGCTTTGTCCACCCGATAGAAACGCTCCGTCAGGCGATGGATATGTTGCGGTGCAATGCCCTCACCACTGTCGGTCACTTCCAGCCGCGGTCCGGCAGCCGTTAAATACCAGCGAACCGAAATGGCGGCATTATCGGGCGTATGCTTCACCGCATTGTATACCAAATTAGAAACCGCACTGCGCAGTTGTTCGGCATCACCGAGTACATGCAACGACTTATCGACATCAAAAGTAAACTGCTGGTTCTTGTCGCCACTTAGCGAAATGGCTTCTTTCTCTAAAATGTCCAGCATTGCAGGCATATTGATCGTTTCTTCAAGCTCAATATTCGGGGCGGCTTCAATTTTTGATAACGTCAGCAACTGGGCGACCAGAGAATTCATCCGTACCAGCTGTTCGGTCATAACCCCATGCGCTTTGTCCCACATCGGCCCCACCAGCATCTCAGGATCTTTCGACATTTCCAGATAACCTTGCAACACCGTCATCGGCGTGCGCAGTTCATGGGAGACATTGGCAAAAAAGTTACTCCTCATGCCTTCCAGCTGCTTCAGCTGCGACACATCACGCACGACCATCAGGTACTCACCTTCGGTATAGCGCATAATTCGCAATTCCAGAGTGCGGTCGTAATTCAGCGGGGAAGTAATTTCGAGCGGAGACTCAAATTCCTGTTTCGCAAGATAGCGAACAAAATCAGGACTGCGGAGTAAGTTGCTGATCGGCTGACCCGCATCATCAGGCCAGCGAAAACCAAGCAGGTGCTGAGCCAGCTTATTACACCAGACAATATTCCCTTCACTACGAAAGACCACCACAGCATCAGGCAGGGATTCAGCACCATTACGGAAGCGACGAATGAGTGTTGCCAATTCTTTGCGGCGACGACGGTTTCGTTGTTGTAAGCGGTACATACCATTGAATAGCGGCTCCCAGCTGCCAGAGCCGGAAGGGGGGGTCAGACTACGCTCATTCCATAACCAGTCAGACATTTTTAATTGATTATGAAAATGCCAGATCAGCTGGATCCAGGTTGCAACCAATAAGAACCACGGCAGATAGCCGAAAATCTGCCCGAGAATTACCCAGGGCAAGTAAAACAGGATCAGTTCCCAAACCAGCTTTTTCCACGACAGCCTTTCGACCATTCACAACTCCATGATAACGTAAACGCTCGTAGTATCTCAGTTACATTCGTGTCGAGAATCGGTAACCCGCACCGCGAACGGTTTGCACCATCTTATCATAACCCCCCTCTTCCAGCGCTTTGCGCAAGCGGCGAATATGAACGTCGACAGTACGGTCTTCAACATACACGTTGGTTCCCCACACATTGTTCAATAGCTGTTCCCGGCTATAAACTCGTTCCTGGTGAGTCATAAAAAAATGCAGCATTTTGAATTCAGTTGGCCCCATATCCAGAGGCTCATCATTAGACGTAACACGGTGGGAAACAGGATCCAGTTTTAAACCCTGAACATCAATCACGTCATCCAACGATGTTGGAGAAGAGCGGCGCATTACCGCTTTAAGGCGAGCCATCAGCTCTTTGGGTGAAAACGGTTTGGTAATGTAGTCATCGGCACCGACTTCCAGCCCTCGGACCTTATCTTCTTCTTCACCACGAGCCGTCAGCATGACCACCGGGATCTGACGAGTCATCTCATCACGCTTCAAGTGTTTAATCAGATTGATACCGGAGCCTCCCGGCAACATCCAGTCCATCAGGATTAACTCCGGATAAGGTTCGCAAATCTTCTCCAGCGCACTGTCATAATCTTCAGCTTCGATTGCCTGATAGCCTTTTTGCTCTAGTACAAAACACAACATCTCGCGAATTGGTGCTTCATCTTCTACAACAAGAATCCGTCTTACCATAGCTATATTTACCTAAGTAGTTGCAGTCTTCTAGGGCCATTATGTTGGTTAATTATGACACTTTTGTGACCCGGTGAGATAAAATCCTATTGAAGAATTCATCAATTCGCAATGCATCTGATACCTTATTGCGCTAAGTACAGGTCAAATAATTTCAGAGACTTAAATTTCACCCCCCTTAATAGCCATCTGATTAGACGACCACCAACCGGTTCGACTGCGGACTGGATGCCGATATGTTCTCCCGCCAGGCAGTATTAGCTGTATATAAAAGCGGGATCGCTTGTATCCCACCGACCACAATATTGGAGATCACTCAAGGCAGAAAAATTGCGACAAACCCAGAGCAATACAATAAGATTGTCAGCTAAATGCACAACCCTAGGATTTTTAACAGACATGATGTGGTTTAAAAACGTATTAACCTATCGCTTTACCCGTGAAATTGACCTCACCCCGGATCTGATTGAAAAACAACTGGAAGAGTTCCGCTTTACCCCGTGTGGCAGCCAAGATATACAGAAATTCGGTTGGGTTCATGCACTGGGTAAACATGGCGATATGTTCACACATGTGGTGGGCGACAATATCCTTGTCTGTGTACGTAAAGAAGAAAAAATGCTGCCTGCATCGGTCATTAAAGAATCCCTTAATACCAAGGTGGAAATCCAGGAACAAGAGCAGGGTCGTAAACTCAAAAAAAGCGAAAAAGACACCATCAAAGATGAAATCGTGATGGATTTACTGCCACGCGCCTTCAGCCGCCACTCGCAAACCTACGCATTGATCATGCCGAAAGAAGGCTTCATCATCGTCGATGCCGGTAGCTACAAAAAAGCTGAAGACTTACTGGCACTATTGCGTAAGTCGATTGGCTCTCTACCTGTTGTACCGGTAACGCCAGAAAAACCAGCTGAACTGACCATGACAGAATGGGTACGTTCAAATATCTCGCCAAACGGCTTTACCGTGGGTGAAGAAGCAGAGCTTAAAGCCATCTTAGAAGACGGTGGCGTGATCCGCTGCAAGCAGCAAGATCTGAGCTGTGATGAAATTCTGGCGCACATCGAAGCCGATAAACTGGTAACCAAGCTGGCCCTTAACTGGCAAGATCGTATCGACTTCGTGCTTGAAGCGGATCTTGGCATCAAACGCCTGAAGTTCTCTGATGAAATAAAAGATCAGAATGAAGATATCGACCGCGAAGAAATCGCAGCACGTATCGATGCCGATTTATCATTGATGTGTGGCGAATTCTCAGCCTTCCTGCCCAATGTATTTGAAGTACTTGGCGGTCTGGAAGTTAAAGAATAATTTTAAACGAGCCGAGGTACGAGTGGCTAGTTTCGGGTCTTCGTACCTCCCATCTTCGACAACCCCCCTCCAATCGCATCTCTCTACCCGAATCTAAACCCAGTTTTAATTGCCTTTGAGGTAGTGATCACAGTAAAATCCTGCCTCCTTCCGCATCACCAGGTGATTGCGGCCTGATTTGCAATCAGACACTGAGAATTAGAGCTATGTTTAAACCTGAATTGTTATCCCCTGCTGGCAGCCTTAAAAACATGCGTTACGCATTCGCCTACGGCGCTGATGCAGTCTATGCCGGACAACCCCGCTATAGCCTTCGAGTTCGTAATAACGAATTCAACCATGAGAACCTGAAGATCGGTATCGACGAAGCTCATGCCCAAGGAAAAAAATTATACGTGGTGTGTAACATTCAGCCGCATAACTCAAAACTGAAAACCTTCATTCGTGATCTGAAACCAATCGTCGAAATGGGCCCAGACGCGCTCATCATGTCCGATCCGGGTCTTATCATGATGGTACGCGAGAACTTCCCTGACGTAGCCATTCACCTCTCTGTTCAAGCAAACGCTGTGAACTGGGCGACCGTAAAGTTCTGGTCTACCCAAGGTGTTGAGCGTGTGATTCTTTCCCGTGAATTATCACTGGAAGAAATCGAAGAGATCCGCGAACATTGCCCAGACACAGAACTGGAGATTTTCGTTCACGGTGCACTGTGCATGGCTTATTCAGGTCGTTGCCTCCTATCTGGTTACATGAACAAACGCGATCCGAACCAGGGTACATGTACTAACGCTTGTCGTTGGGAATACAAAACAGAAGCGGCAAAAGAAGACGATAATGGTCAAATCGTTGAAGCGAAACCTGTTGATGCTAGCGTTCAAGTTCAGGAAGTAGAAGTTCAAGACGCTCGCCCTGACAACACACTCGGTCTTGGTAAGCCAACCGATGAAGTGGTACTGCTAAGCGAAAGCCACCGCCCAGAAGAAAAAATGGCGGCCTTTGAAGACGAACACGGCACTTACATTATGAACTCTAAAGACCTTCGTGCTATCCAGCATGTCGAGCGTCTGACGAAGATGGGTGTGCACTCACTGAAAATTGAAGGCCGTACCAAGTCGTTCTACTACTGTGCGCGTACTGCTCAGGTTTACCGTAAGGCGATTGATGATGCTGTTGCAGGCAAGCCATTTGATGAAAGTCTAATGGGGACGCTTGAGAGCCTGGCACACCGCGGTTACACCGAAGGCTTCCTTCGTCGTCATACACACGATGCATACCAGAATTACGATTACGGTTACTCTATTTCAGATAGCCAGCAATTCGTCGGTGAGTTCACCGGCAAACGTCGTGGCGATCTTGCTGAAGTGGAAGTAAAGAACAAATTCTTGGTTGGCGATAGCCTTGAAGTCATGACCCCGCTGGGTAACGTTATCTTCAATCTTGAAATGATGGAAAACCGCAAGTCTGAAACCATTGATGATGCGAAAGGTAACGGCCACTTTGTCTTTATTCCAGTGCCGGCGGATATGGATCTCGATTATGCCCTGCTAATGCGTAATCTAGGTGCAGGCCAAGATACGCGTAACCCTCACGGTTCAGAAAACGGTAAATAATCGTTATGGCATTGCTCATTACTGAAAAGTGCATCAACTGCGATATGTGTGATCCTGAATGCCCTAACGAAGCGATCACCATGGGTGCAGAGATCTACGAGATTGATCCGGATAAATGTACAGAGTGTAAAGGGCACTATGACAAGCCAACCTGTCAGTCGGTTTGCCCTATTACCAACTGTATTATTATGGATCCAGCCCATATAGAAACCGATGACGAACTACTCGAAAAGTTCGTCACCCTGCAGGGGCTGGCTTAATTGTCAGTATGATTAAAAAAAGCGCCGAAAGGCGCTTTTTTATTAGCTCAAACATTCCATAAGAGCAATCACCACGACTAATTTTGATTAAATCTGACTACTTCATCTGCTGGTCCAGATTGAGAATCGTCAGTGCATTACTGACACTCGTTGCAAGGACATCGACAATGCCAGAGCGTAGTGCCCCCAATAACGCCAATGCCTTACTGTTTTCTGCTGCAGTAACCACCACCGTTGGAATATGACGCAACTCTTCCATACTAAGGCCAATAACTCGATCACTCATCATAGTATCAGCCTGTTGACCCTGGCTATCGAAAAAGTCATAACCTGCAATATCACCGACAACGCCTTTACGAATTCGGGCTTCAACAATCTCTTGGGGCGTAAACCAACCCAGCTTTACCATATGGCTGTTTTCATTCATATCACCGACCCCCACTAAAGCCACATCAGCACGGCGAGCACGATCCAGGGTTTCCTTCACGGTACCGTTCTTCATAAATGACTCTTTGACTTTGATGTCTTCAACATAGGCAGGGGCATACAATGTCTCACTAATGCCATCGTATTTTTTTGCTAACTGACGGCAGATGTGATCGGCATTAATCGCATTACCAGAACGATGAGTGCCACCAATACCGCAAACGAAGCGACATTTACGGTGAGGCACGACACCAACATGACTGGCGATGGACGCAATATTCCTTCCCTGACCGACAGTCACCACCATATCGTCAGCCAAAATGGTGGATAGATAACTGGAAACAAGACTTGCTACCTGTTGTCGCTGAGCTTCTTCATCCGGCTGATCAAGTGCAATCAAAGCCCGCTTAAGGCTAAATCGTTCAATTAATTGTTGTTCAAGCTTTTCACTAAATACCGGGTGATATTTAACCGTAATTTCAACCACCCCCTCATCTCGTGCACGACGAAGCAAACGGCCAACTTTGGCCCGAGACATTCCAAATTTCTGCGATATTTCTTCCTGGGTAGCACCATCCTGATAATAAGCAATGGCAATCTCGGTAAGTAAATCACTATCAATGTTTGTGTTGTCATTTGCATTTGCGCTCATCGCACTATCCTTTCTAACTGCAATTCAGTTAATCCACTGCGGTCAATATTACTATATGCCAGCGTCGAAATGGATAAGAAAGCCCTAAATCTCCCTGATACATCAACAAGAAAATCGACGTACACCATTAACAGGCAAGATCACATAAAAGGTGCGCAAATTTTTAGTGATAGTGACATCACAGATAAAAAACTCATAAGCAATTGAAAATTAACTACTGAACAGCTTGTACAGCTTTTTGATCATTGGAAGCTAAAAGCTAAATAGGGTATACAAGAATAAAGAAACTAGACATTTGAGAACTGTTGAAATGGAAACACGGTGCTATGGATTCCCTATCTCGCTCGTGCCTCGCTGTAGGGAATGACGCCGTTTTTGCTTTTGTTCAAACGTAAAAAAGCCCCAGTCGTCAGACTGAGGCTTTAATAAGTGGCGGAGTGGACGGGACTCGAACCCGCGACCCCCGGCGTGACAGGCCGGTATTCTAACCAACTGAACTACCACTCCGCAGTGTCTATTCAGCATGAAGCAATTGGGCGCCTGGCGATGACCTACTCTCACATGGGGAGACCCCACACTACCATCGGCGCGACTGCGTTTCACTTCTGAGTTCGGCATGGGATCAGGTGGGGCCACAGCGCTATGGTCGCCAGACAAATTCTGTTTA